>JBOGNS010000351.1:0-5049 GCA_050747305.1 Candidatus Acidiferrales bacterium
GAACCCAGCCATGAGACGTTCCGATCTTGCCCGGCATCCGAGAAAGGGGCGCGCGATGCGCACTTCGCAGATTGTGTTTGGCGAGCGTCAACACCTGCTGCGCGTGCTGGATTCGCTGGAGCGCAGCGCCATCACCCGCCTGCGGCTCAATCAAGAACGGCGGGTGCTGGAAGAATTGATCCATGCGCGCACCCTGGAACTCAACAGCATCAACCGGCAGTGGGACCACAAAATTGCCGCCGTGCTGAGCCATGACATCAAGCCCGACCATCTCGATCAACTCGCCAAGCAAGCGCCCAACACCGACTTTTATCTGCTGCGGTTGATCAGCGAACATCCCAAAACCACGGCCAAGACGCTGGCGCGGCTGGCAAAGCACTCCTATCCGGCTATCCGCGAAAATGTGGCGCGGCATCCCAACACCGATGCCGTCACGCTGCTGCGGCTGAGCAAAGACCGTTCCATGCCGCTGTGGTACCTCGTAGCCTTCAATCCCAATACGCCCGGCAACCTTCGCAGCAAGCTGCAAGACCGCATGCGCAAGCTGGCGCCGGCGGCGCAGGCGCAATAAGAAAGTCCGCTTACAGTCGACAGCCGACAGTCTACAGTTCAATCCCACAGCGAAAAACCTGCGAGGCGCGCCGACGTTCTAGCACACGCTGAAGGCTCGCGACGAAATGAAGCCGAAGACTCGCCACCGAACAGAAGCAACACTCGGATTCCGGGGAAGATAGTGCTTTTTATTGCGCAACCGGAGTTGACTAATCATTCGTGTGTCGTCGGCGAGCGGGGAAGGCGAACAGGCCGGGAGGCCTGTTCTACTTGGGGTAGAATCGGCGGCATGGCGCTGGAGATTCCGACAAAATTCAACATCGCGGCGTGGTTTATCGACCGGCCGGCCGACGCGCATCCCGAGCGTGTCGCTATTCTGGGAGAGCCGGCGTCGGTGACTTACGGCGAGCTGCGCGCGATGGCCAATCGCGCGGGCCATGCTCTAGGCGCGAGCGGTGTCGGGCGTGGCGACCGCGTGCTGCTGGCACTGTCGGATTCAGCGGAGTTCATCGCGGCCTTCTTTGGCGCGGCGAAGATTGGCGCCATCGCAGTGCCGGTGAACCCGTTCGCCCGCGCGGCTGACTTTGCCTACTGGCTGCGCGACAGCGGCGCCCGGCTTGCGGTGGTAAGCGGCATCGCCACCGCGGAGTTTCAGCAAGCCCTTCGCAGCGACGACCTGCCACTCCGGCAGACTGTGCTCGCGCACGTGTCGCGCCCGGACGCGGCAGCAACCACGCATGCCGCCGCTCAAGCCGCGTACAAGAACACGCGCCAGCCGTGGACCTTCTGGGAAGAATGGCTGGCGCACGCGCCGCAAGAGCTGGCTGCCTGTGACACGGTGGCGAGCGATCCCGCGTTTTTCCTCTACACCTCGGGCAGCACCGGCGAGCCCAAAGCGGCAGTGCATCAGCACAAAGACATGCTGGTCACCACGGAATGCTTTGCCAAAGCGGTGATGCAGATTGGGCCGGACGACCGCACCCTCTCGGTTTCCAAGTTGTTTTTCGCCTACGGGCTGGGCAATGCCATGTATTTTCCGCTGGCGGCGGGCGCGAGCACCGTTTTGCTGCCGGAGCGCCCCAAGCCGGACCGGGTGCTGGAAATTGTGGCGCGGCGCCGGCCGACGATTTTTTATTCCGTGCCCACGTTCTATGCGGCGCTGCTGCAAGCGGCGGAGGGCGGCGCGGCGGCAGACTTCTCGTCGGTGCGGCTGGCCGTGTCTGCGGGCGAAGCGTTGCCGGTGGAGATCTTCGCGCGGTTCAAGAAACGTTTCGGACTGGAAATCCTCGACGCCATCGGCTCCACCGAAATGCTGCACATGTTCATCTCCGGCCGGCCGGGCGCGATTCGGCCGGGGTCGTGCGGCATGCCGCTTGCGAATTATGACGCATGCATCGTGGATGACGGGGGCAGGGAAGTGGCCGACGGCGAGGTCGGCAATTTGTGGGTGCGCGGCGCGAGCGCATGTCCGCTTTACTGGAATAAGCCGGAGCAGACGGCGCGAGCGCGTAATGGCGAGTGGCTCATCACGGGAGATAAGTTCTATCGCGATGCCGATGGCTACTACTTTTATTGCGGCCGCGCTGACGACATGCTCAAAGTGTCGGGCCTGTGGGTGGCGCCGGGCGAAGTCGAGAATGCGCTGCTCAGTCATCCGGCAGTGAGCGAAGCGGCGGTGGTGGGCAAGCTGGACGGCGCGGGGCTGACGCGCGCGGTCGCTTACGTGGTGGCACGAGAGGCGAAAGAGGGCAGCGCGGATCTGGGCGCAGAGATTCAACGCTTCGTGAAGTCGAAACTGGTGCCTTACAAGTGCCCGCAGGAAATCCACTTTGTTTGCGAATTACCCAAGACTGCGACCGGCAAGATTCAGCGGTTCAAGTTGCGCTCTTAGCGGCCGCATCTGGAATCTGAACATCCACAATCCGAGCCGGCTGGAAGCCGGCGGTACGAAATTGGCCTGCAATGGCCCTGGCGACAAATTGGCTCTTTACGGCCACCTAAACTAGAATACATTGGCCTGACAGGAGGAGCCAATGCTCCCGCTGCAATTACAACCGCAAAGCCATATCCCTTTGTATGTGCAAATCCGCGACCAACTGAAGGCGCTGGTACACAATGGCGCGCTGCGCCCGGGCGACCGCATCCCCGCGAGCCGCGAACTGGCCATCCACCTCGGCGTGCATCGCACCACGGTGGCCAACGCCTACGCCGAGCTGGAATCCGAAGGCCTGATTCGCGGCCACGTGGGCCGCGGCACATTCATCCAGGACAATGGCGAGCTGAAGCTGACTCCTGCCCCTCCCGTGCTGGGCAATGGCGGCGGGGTGCGCTGGGAAACGCTCTTCGCCGACGAGCGCGGCGACGAATCGCTGAGCCGGCTGTGCCAGGCCAACAACTCGAACATCAAAATCTCCTTTGCGATTGCCCGCCCCTCCTCCGAGCTATTCCCGCTGGACGAGGTTCGCGCGTGCAGCCTGGCGGTGCTGAAGCGCGACGGCGAAAAAATTCTTCAGCTTGGGGCCTCGGACGGTTATCCGCCTTTCAAGGAGGCGCTGGAAGAGATGCTGCGAGGCGAAGGCATCTTCGGCAAAGACGACAGCGTGTTGGTCACCGCCGGCGGACAGCAGTCCATCGACTTGGTGTGCAAAGCATTCTTGCGGCCGGGCGATGCGGTGGCCATGGAGAATCCGGCCTATCCCGGCGCGATTGCCAGCTTCACCGGCGCGCGCGTGCGTCTGCTGGGCGTTGCCGTGAATAGCACGGCGCCGGCGGGCGGCCACGCGGGCTTGGATTTGGATGTGCTCGAGTCGGTGCTGTTGCAGAACCGCGTGAAGTTGATCCTGGTGACGCCCGACTTCCACAATCCCACCGGCACCACGCTGCCGGTGGCGGCGCGGCGCCGTTTGCTGGAAATTGCATCGCGCCATCAGGTGCCCATCATCGAGGATCACATCTACGCGCGGCTGCGCGGCGGCAATGGCCGCATCCCGTCGCTGAAAGCCATGGACCGGCACGGCATCGTGATTCAAGTCGACAGCATCTCCAAGGTGGCTTTTCCCGGCTTGCGCGTGGGCTGGTGCGTGGGCCCCGCCAACGTGATGGAGCGCCTGCGGCTGGTGAAGCAGGTCACCGACCTGCACACCGATCAACTGGCGCAAGCGACCATGGCCGAGTTCATACGGCGAGGCTACCTGGCCAAGCACTTGAACAAAATGCGCGCCGCATGCGCGCGGCGGCTGTCAGCGCTGGAAGATGCGCTCGCCAAGTACATGCCGGCGGAGGCGGAGTGGACGCGGCCGGGCGGCGGCATGTGCCTGTGGGTGACGCTGCCGCCGGGGCTCGATGCCAGCGAGCTGCTGATTCACGTGCGCGAGCGCGGCGTGCTCTTTTCGCCCGGGCGCTTTTTCTACTTCCAGCATCCCGCGCCGAATACGCTGCGGCTGTGCTTCTCGGCGCTGGATGAGCGGCAAATCGCGAGCGGCGTCATCAGCCTGGCCGAGACGCTGAAGGCAGAGATGCGCAAGCGGCTGCGCGGCGCGCCACGCGAGTTGCGGCCGGCGTTCGCGCTAGTTTAGCGGGGTGAACGAGCGTGGCGGTGTGAAGCTTGATTTAGCGCCGTGAGCTTGATCCGTGGCGGCGTGCTTGACTAGTGCGGTCATTCCGAGTCCGCCGCGGCGGACGAGGAATCTGCACTTCGGTAACGGCAACAAGAAATGCGGAGGCTCCAAATTGCGCAAGCTGACGCCACAGGCGGATAACCCGTGCTTCGGGTGCGGCGCGGCGAATCCGCGCGGCATGATGCTGGAGTTCGAGAGCGACGACGAGCGAAATCGTATCATCGGCCGATTTCGTATTCCGGCGGCATACCAAGGCGGCCCCGGCTTCTTGCACGGCGGCATCATCGCCTTGCTCCTGGATGAGGCCATGGGCAAGGTGAACCGCTTCAGCGGCGTGCGAGCCGTAACCGCCGAGCTGAATGTGGAGTACAAACGCCCGGTGCCGGTGGAAACTGAAATTGTGGTGGAGGCGTTCCAAGTGGAGCAGAACGGCCGGTCGCTGGTTCACGCGGGCGAGATCCGCGATGCGGGCGGGCGCGTGCTCGCCAAGGGGCGCGGGCGGTTCGTAGTGGTGGATCGTGAGGAATACGTGAAGAAACTTGCCAGGCTGTGATTGCCACGGCACAGTACCAATTCAAAGTCACAATCAAAATCAGGAATACCACATAGCGCACAGAGGCTTCACAAGAGGACACGGAGAAACAAGGAGAACAGCGATGGAGTTCATGAAGGAAAATTTGTGGCGGGTGAAGGTGGGGCTGGCGGAGATGCTCAAGGGCGGCGTGATTATGGACGTCACCAACGCGCAGCAGGCGGAAATTGCCGAGAAGGCCGGCGCGTGCGCGGTGATGGCGCTGGAGCGCGTGCCGGCCGACATCCGCAAGGAAGGCGGGGTGGCGCGCATGGCCTCGCCGCGCATCATCCGCGAAATCATGGATAC
>JBOGNS010000352.1:0-13507 GCA_050747305.1 Candidatus Acidiferrales bacterium
TCCGTCAAGGCGAGCGAACACTGTGGAGAGTAGACACACGCCCCCGCTTGCTCATGAAAAAGGAATGGCGAGCGCCAAAAAGTTGCAACCCCGTACCCCACAGGACACGCCCCAGTGTGTAGCTTCCGCCTTGAGCGGGCCGACCGAGCTATGAGGGGCACGCTACTGCCGCAAATCACTTGCTGTCAAGTGTTTTCTTGTCAGAAGGCTGAAGTAAGGAAGTCTGAAGTCGGAAGGCAGAAGTCGGAAATGAGGAAGTCGGAGGTCGGAACAAGCTTACAGCTCACAGCCGACAGCTCACAGTCTGACCATTCTGTTCGCGCGCGAGAGAAATGTGCCTGATCGCCGAGCAAGAAATATGGCTGTCAAACCGAAGCCTGTGAGGGAGCTGAATTTAGCTTTTGACCTGCTGTAAAGCTGTCGGCTGTGAGCTGTGGACTGTAAGCTGGCGAGCTTCGCCTGCGCTCTGCGTGCTGCGTGCGTTGTGCGTGCGAGGACAGACCGGAAGGACAGACCGGGAGGTCTGTCCTACGCGGAGATGCGGCGGGCGGTGGCGCGGCGGGCCGGCGGTCTGGGCTGCTCGATTTCGACTTCGAGAGTCATGGCGCTGCCGCGGCGCAGGATCTCGACCTTCACCGACTTGGCTTCGCGCTTTTCGCGCAGCTTGGCGCGCAGGTCGCCGAGCGAGCGGATGCGCTGGCCATCGATTTGCGTGATCACGTCGCCGGCCTTCATTCCGGCTTTGGCCGCGGGCGTGCCTTCGTGGACGTCTTTGACCAGCACCCCTTCGCCATCCGGCGCGCCAAAGTAATTGCCCAGTTCGCCTTCGAGGCTTTCGCCGTTGATGCCGAGCGTGGGTGTGCGCGAGGCGAATAGCTCGAGCCGGGGCAACACTTCAATGTACGGCTTCACCTCAAAGCGCGGCTGCGGCGCAAACGTGATGTGGCCACGCAGCCGCTCGCGCACTTGCGCCTGGCGGCTGCCCATTTCCACTTGCACGGATTGCGTGCGGCCGTCGCGCCATACGGTGAGCGGCACGGTGCGGCCGGCGATCGTTTCGCGCACCATGCGGCGGAATTGCACGGTGCCCTCGACGCGCTGCCCGTTGAATTCGGTGATCACGTCGCCTTCTTTCAGGCCGGCTTTGGCGGCGGCGCTGTCGGACTCGACGTCGCCGACGAGCACGCCGCGCTCCGCCGGCAGCTTCAGTTCTTTGGCTTTCTCGGCGGTGACTTCGGCGATGGAGATGCCGAGCCACCCGCTCTCGCCATCTTCGATGAAAATCGCGCGGGCTTCCTGGCCCGCATAGCCTGCGTAGTGTTTGGCCATTTCCTGCGCGTAGTCCGCCCAATCCTGCGCGTGCTCTTGGATATCGAACTGTTGCTGTGCGAGCTGCTCGCGCAGCTCGCGCGCCATGCGCTCGCCGTCAAAGCTCCATGCCGCTCGGTTGAGCGACTGCGCCAGCGCGGTTTCCACCTGGCGGCGAATGGCCTCGCCATCCGGGATTCTGACCTGCGGGATGCGCACGTAGAAATCGTGCTCAGGAATTGCCGGGCATTCGCACGGCTGGCCTTTTGTCTGATCCTTCTGCTGAGCGTCTGACGTCGCCGGGGTCAGCACCACCAGCCCCGCAAACGCAACCACTGCCGCCGCCACGTTTAGTCTCGTTCTCATTTTGTGTACTCCTCGCCTTCATGTTTCTGTGGACTGCGGCTTGCCGCCGCTTTGTTTACATCCTGCCGGCCAAGTGCCGTTCTTTGCTGATGTAAACAAAGCGGGAGCAAGCTCCCGCACTCCATGCAGACACCCGGTCTTACACTGTGGGCCGCGAATTCACCAACTGGATGCCGCCATTAATGGTGCGGATGCGCACGGGGCAGCCGCCTTGTCCCAGGCGCCCGCGAAAGTCGCGCGAGGTGGTGGTGGTGATGGGCAGCTCGGAGCGAAATTCCCCGTTCATGCTGCTGATGTCCAGGTCCGCGCTGGAGCCCGGCGCCAGCGCCACGTACACCGCGCCATTCACGGTTTCGACGCTCAGCCCGTCGCTCGCGCGCAGGCTGGCCAGCTCGGCGTGTACGTTGCCGTTGGTGGACCGCAAATCGAAGCGGCCGGCGCTCTCCAGCAACTGGATCCCGCCATTCACCGTGCGCAGTTCGCCCGACGACTCGACGCCGCGCACCACCACGTCGCCATTTACGGTGGTGACGTGCGGCAGCGTCGCGCGGTAAGGCACCAGCACCCGATAGTTCACCGTGACTTGCACGCCTTCCCCGTCCGGATACCGCGTGGCCACTTGCACCGCATTGCGCGTCGCCCTCACATCAATCTTGACGCGGTACAAGTCGCTTGGTGAGCCGCGCGCAATCTTTACCGCTTCAATTTTTACTTCCGGGCGGCTCCAGCCTTCCACGCTGACCGAGCCGTTCACGTTGGTGAGCGTGAGGCTGCCGTCCATGGCCAGCGGATACGTTTCAGAGAAAGTTTGATCGAACTCGGCAAACGCCGGAGAAATGCACAGCAGCACCGCGAGAGTCAGCAATATCCAGCGCGAATGCGCTCGTGACAGGCAGGATCGCTTCATACCACACCCCCAACAGCGATAGTTGGCCGGAGCACCCCGCTCCGGACTATCCTGAGCGGCCGCCGTAGCGGACACGAAGGACATTTACTTCCTCAGGCTGAACACCACTTTCACCACCGTGCAAACTTTTACCGGCTGGCCATCCAGCACGGTAGGCTCGTAGCGCCATTGCCTTACCGCATCCACCGCTGCCTCCGCCAGCCACGGGTGACCGGAGATCACGTTCCAGCCTTCCACTTGGCCGCTCTCATCGATCGATACATACACCCACACCCAGCCTTCGATCCCTTCTCTCTTGGCGCGCTCCGGATACCCGGGCTTCACCACATGCGCCAGCTTCTCGGCCTGCTTTTCGCTGTTGACCTGCAAGCAGCCGCGCACGCGCATGCCCCAGCGATCCCACCACGTACCTACAGCCGGCTGGGGCTTGGGCGCAGGCGCCGGCGCGACTCGCACCCCTTCGTCGATGAATGCAACCTGGATGTTCCCGGCCATGGTGCGCAGCTTCAGCAGCTTGCCGCCGCCATTGAGCTCGCCATTGGCGCGCAAAACGCGCGGGCCGGAGTCCGAGCGCACGTAGGTGGTCTTGAGCTTGAGGCGCGGATCGAGAATGATGCGATGCTCGCCCGCAGCTTCGATAACGGCTTCGATGTTCAGCGCGATCTCGCGCGGGAGGTACACGAGGATGTCGCCCTGCCCGCAAACCAGTTGCGAGGCGTTGCCGTCCTTTTGTCCCGCGGTGACGAACCTGGCGGTGATCTGTCCCGAGCCGGTGTTGGCATGCACGGTGTTGTGTACTTGTTCCAGATAAATGCTTCCGCCCGCGGTCTGGATGTTGGTGGGCCCCGCGACGCGCGCGATGTGGATGCCGCCGCCGCCGGTGCTGGCCTGCACCGACCCTGCCACTTCGCCCAAATTAATTTGCCCGCCGCCGGATTCCACCACCGCCTTGCCGCCCGTATGCTTCAAATAAATGTTGCCGCCGGCGGTGCGCAACTCCGCCCATTTCTCAACCGACAGGGCCTTCACGTGGCCGCCTTCGCTGCTGAGATAGGCGCCGCCCGCGACCCTGCCGGCTTCCACATGCCCGCCGCCGGTGATGGCGCTAAGGTCGGCGCCGACATCGCCCACCTTGATGTGACCGCCGGCGCTTTTCAATTTTGCGGGGCCGTTGACCCCGTCCGCGACGACGTTGCCGCCCATCGTGGTGAGCGCGGCGTAACCGTTGATGGTTTGCGCGTCGATGTTGCCGGCTCCGGTTTCCACTTCCACGCTGTACCTTCGAGGTATGGCGACTTCAAAGGCGACCCACAGCCGCCCGCGAAATTCTTTTTTCCACGGCCCGGAGCCGCGGATAGAAACGCCTTCCGGCGTCGCTTCGTGCGTAACTTTGAACTGCTGCAACAGCCCGCGCGCTTCCGGCTGCCGCGAATCGGTTTCGATGCGCACCGAGTAGCTCACCTGTGCGGCTGACGTTCCCGATGTCTGGATGCGCACATTCCCGATATCCGTGACCAATTTCAAACGCAGCCCCTCGCGGGTGGCCACCGTGCCGGTGCGCAGATCGGTGAGCCGCGCCGATGGAGCCCGGGCGGTGCGCTCCTGCGCCGCGCTCGCTGCCGCTGCGCAAAGCAAGGCGCTCAGCGCCACCATCGCCGACACCTGCGCTCGCGCCGGGCCGCTGCCCGTAAATCGTCCGGCGCGGCCCGCGGCGGCACTTTGCGGCAAAGCCTTTCGCCGCTCGCAACTCTCTCCGGCCGGATTGGTAGCCAGTGGCTTCATGCTCGGTGCTTCGAATCGCTCCTTGTTCTGAGTTCTGAGTAGTTCTGCGTTCTGCGTTTAGTAAGTGCCGCGCTGCTCCACCGAGCGCACCGCCGCCGCGCTTTGCAGCCGGATGTAGGTGTTGGGATCCTTCACCATGCGCTCGCGCAGCACGCGCATCAATTCGCGGTCCGGCGTTGCGGCCGACTCCACCATTTCGCGCAGCGCGTTGACGGCCTCGATGCGCACGCCGGGGTTCTCGTCGCGCAGCAACGCTTCCAGGATGGTCTGCTGCACCATTTCGTGCTCGCCGAGGCCCTTCAGCGCCTCGATGGCCCGCAAGCGCACCGCCGGATTGCGGTCGTTGCGCGCCGCATTGCACAGCGACTGCCGCACATCCTGGTTCCCCGCCAGCGCCTGCAACGCTTCCACCGACTTCATCCTGGTGTCCGCTGTGAAGCGCTGGCCATTCTGGATCAGCCGCATGAGCAAATCGCGCGCTTCGGGATCGTCCAGATTCATCATCACCCTCTCCGGCGTTTCGCGACTGCCGCGCACTTCCAATTGCCCGCCGGCTACGTCGATTCCCGTCACATTGAAGAAATCCACCCGCGGCGCACTGGCCGCCTCGGTCACCTGCATCGTCCCCGGGGCCGCAAAGTCCGGCGTATTGCCCGGCCCGGCCGTCAGCCGCGGCAGAATCCCGCCCAGCGCCACGCCAAGCATCACCAGCGCCACCGCGCCTAATGCCGGGTGCGCCATCATCCAGCCGCTGAACGACCACCGCAGTCCGCGCGGCCAAAGCACCGTGCCCAGCCGCGTCCAGAAGCCCGGCATCCCCGCCTGCTCGATTTTTTCGAGCAACTCCATGCGGAACTGCGCCAGCACCTCCGGAGAAGGGTCCGCCGGCGCTGCGGTTCGCAGCGCGGCCAGCAATTGCCGCTCGCCGGCCACCGTCGCCGCACATGTGGCGCAATTCTCCAAGTGCTGCTCCAGCGCTTCGCAGCGGTCCTCGTCCAGTTCGTCCCACAGGTAGAGGCTGATCTCCTCTTCCCGTTCCTTGCACGCGTTGATCGTCTGTTCTTCACTCATCGCTCAAAGCCTCTCAACCGCCGGCGGCGTTCACTGGAACCGCGCACAGGCTAAAAGCCTGTGCTACCGCAAAACTCCCAGCCGCGCGCGCAACTTCTGCGTAGCGCGGAACAGCGAATTCTTCACTGTCTCTTCAGACGTGCCCAACACTTCCCCGATTACACGTAATTTCAAGCCGTGGTAGTGCTTCATCTCAAACACCAGCCGCTCGCGCGGCGAAAGCTGCCCCAGCGCCGTCGCGATGCGCTGCCCGATTTCCTGCCCGATCAGCGACCGCTCCGGATTGGACTGCGCGCGCATCTCCGCTTGCCGCTCGAAAAAATCCGTGCCCGGATTGTCCAGGCTGTCCGGCACTTCCGGCGCCTGGTCTTCGCGACGGCTGCGCCGCCGGCGCAACTGGTCGAGGCACACGTTGGTCACCACGCGGTACAGCCAGGTGTAGAAGCTGCATTCGAAGCGGAAGCGGTGCAGGTTCTTATAAACTTTCAGGAAGGCTTCCTGGTAAACGTCGCGCGCATCTTCCGCGCTGCGCAGCAGATTCGTGGCCAGCCGCAGCACCTCGCGGTCGTACCGCCGTACGAGCTCTTCAAACGCATCGCGACTCCCGGCCTGCGCCAGTTGGATCAGAGCCGTATCGTCCAGCGCTTGCGGCGGACTGGTTTGGCGCCCCTTCACCGCCTGTCCCGGAAGCTTGCTGTGCACCCAGCTGGCGCCTTGCGCGCCGGCCGGGCCGTCGAACGCGAGTATCATTGCTGAGTGCGGCGCGCCTGATCGGATCTTCATCGGCTCCCGAATTCTCGGGACGGGTTCACCTCGCCGCCCGCAGAGCCTCAGCGGTCACTTGCGGCGCCGCCGGCTCACGCCGAGGTGTTCTTCCTACATCCAAAATAGACGGATGGAATTCTGTTTGGTAAGCCGATTGCCCCACCCCTCAGTGGACGTTATCTCTCACGTTTTCCGTGGCTTCCGGTTTCCTCCTTCACCCGCCTGTAGCGGCGACCTTTAGGCCGCGAATGCTTCAAGGCATCGGCCTCAACATCGCGACCCTGGGCGCAAAATGGCGACCTAAAGGTCGCCGCTACACTGCTGGGGACCCATCCCGCCGCGTCCCACCCCTTGCGCGCCACCATGCTACCAGCGGCCAGGCCACAAACGCTACCGCCGCCGCGGCCGCCCCATATCCATTCCAACGCACAAACCCGTCGGTATGTTGCAGCAGTTCTCCCGCCACCGACGCCAGCGTGCCCACCACCGCCAGCAAGAAATACGCCAGCATGTGGAACCGGAGCACGCGCGCCACGCCCCACGCAATCAGCGCCAGCAGCCCCACTTGCAGGATGGCCTGCTTGGCGTAGTCCGCCGGGCCGCCCCAGGAACCAATCATCACCAACACCATGACCATCAGCAGCGCCACCTGTATTGCGCGAGCTGTGCTGTCCGATTTGGTCACGCGCCCCAACCACGCGAAACTCCCTACCGCTACCGCTACCAAACCTACCAGGAACAGTCCCGCCAGTACCGCGCTTGCCAGACCAGCCACCGCCGGCAACTGCGGCTGCAACGCTTCATACGACGCCGCCATCACATCCGCCTTCGCCGTCGGCCAAATCCGCTCCGCCTGCATCATCAGCCGGCCGTACAATGCCAGCGCGCCGGCGCCGCCCAGCGCCAGCAGCACCGCATCGCGGTAATACCATCCCCCGTCGCCGCCAGGCGCCCGCCACCCCGGCAGACGCTCCTCGCCGAAGCTGCGCGAAAGCAGGAACCAGCCGAATCCGAACAACAGAAAAACTCCGGAGTACGCGAACCCCACCACGAAAAACTGCGTGATCACAATCAAGGCCAGAAACAGGTTCAGGGAATACTCCGTAGGATACGCGTTCATCAATTGCGGGAAACTGTTGGCCGCGCTCACCAGTAGCGCCACTGCGCCCCACAACGCCCAGCGTGACAGCCGCGCCCACGGCACCTTCACCTCTTTCAAATGCCGGAAGAACACCACCAGAATCGCAATCACCCAGGCCAGCACGAACAATGCTCGCAGCACCTGATAGGCGATCCACCCAAGCGTCCGCTGGTTGTGTTCGCGCTCCCACTGCTCCGGAATCTTCACGAAAACGCGGAAGCCCGACACTTCTTCGCCCTGCACGCGCACCTGCGCGCGTACATGCGCCCCACCGGCATCGCCGGCTCCCAGTTGCCCTTGTGCGTCTGCCGGCGACTGCTGCGGCGCTGCGGCGGCGGCGCTCGCTTGCTGCACCTCAGCAATCGGCGCAATCTCCTCCCACGTAAACGTGTGATCCACACGGTTCGGCTTTTTGTCGGATTCCGCCTCCACCAGCCTCCACCGGGAGAAATCCAGCATCTTCGCTTGCAGGAGCCATGCCTCAGCACGCGCTTGTGCTTCTTCCTTGCTCAGGCTTGCGCCGGGGGCAGCCTCAGCAAGCTGATGATGCACGGCATGCAGCGCGCCATCCGGCCGCAGCACCACGCCGTACTCCTCTCTCTGCGAGTCGCGGAAAAAGCGCACGCGCCAAAACACCGACGGCACTCGCTCGCCGAACAGCTCGCGCGTTCGCTGCAACCCCATCTGCCGCCGCAAATATTCCAGGCGCGTGCCGTCAAACGTGTCCACCACAATGGCCGCGCGTCGCCACTGGCTCACATCCACGCCCCGCTCGTCGAGCACGCGCGCGGCGCGTTCCTCCGCCTCCGCGCGATTGATGCTGAAGCGCACGTCGTCTCCCACTCGCGCAGGGCGGATGGTGAGCACAGCCGCGATACCCGCGGCCGCGAATGCCACCATCAACCAGCGCATTCCCTCCCCCAGCGGCTGCGCCAGCGATGGCGCGGCAGCAGCGCTGACAGCCGCGCCGGCGGCTGGCGCCACACCTTCGGCGGGCCGCCCGGCAACCTCTTCGGCTTCCTCCTCGCCCAGAGGCCTGGCAATGGGCGCCGCCCGGTTGAACAATTCCTCTTCGGCCGCAAATTTCCCCCGTGCCAGGTACGCCACCGTTGCGAAGGCCAGCGGAAACAGCGTCAGCGCCACCACGAACCAGCCGGAGAATTGAAAATAGAAATTCTCGCTGCGCAGCAAGAACAGTCCAATCAGCAGCGCATCCACGGTGTAGTGCCACACCAGTGTGGCGATGATTCCCCAGCGCAGCATCACCCAGCCCGCCACCACTCCGATGATCCCCACCTCGACGCCGCGCACCCAGCCCGGCTGCTGCGGATACGCGCTGTGCAGAAAGCCCCACACAAACGCCGGCACAATCACCGCGATCCATTTCGACTTGGTCATGCGCAGGAGCAGCGGGATTGCAAACAGCCGAAACAGAAACTCTTCGCTGGTGGCCGCAAACAGACTGATCGCCAGCGGATAAATCCACGGCAGCGCCGTGCTCACTGCTTCTGTGTATTGAATCTCCTGCGGCGCCCAGAAGCCCACATCCTTGCCCAGCAAGTAAAACGCCACCACGAAACCGATGTGCGCCGCCGCCATCGCCAGCCCGATCACACAGGCCTTAAAAAACTCCTTCGACCGCACGCCTTCCCGCCACGTCCCGCGCGAAAACGCCGCGCCCACCCGCAACTTCTCCGGATGGTCGCCGCGATACAGCGGCTCGCCGGCGGCTACGGAAAGCGTGACCAGCACCGCCAGCAGCAAGCTGGTCAGCGCCGCCAGCGCCAGCGACTGCACCAGAAAGCCTGTGTAATCGGAGTTGGTATCGTAGGCGTGGCGCGTGATGGGCCACTCGTTTACGTTCATCAGCAGGAAAAGCGCGCCCAGCACCAGCCCCAGCTTGAGCGCGCCGCGCCAGTTCACCTGGCCTTTGCGGGTGAGGTCGAAAACCACGAGAAAGACTGCGCCCATCAGGATGGCGTAGGGAACTTGCGCCAGCACCTGGAAGAGTGTGTTGCTCGAGCGCAGCCGCTCGAACTCACGCTGCCACGCCTCCGGCACGCGCAGGAATTCTTCGTAGCGCCCCGGCTGGCCGCCCTGCACCGTCACGCGCACGCGATACGGCGCATCCATTGCGGCTTGCTCGAGTGCGCTCACGCGCCGCTCCCACGTGAAGCTCCAGTCGCGCCGTTTGGGCCGCTCGAAGGCGTTGGTTTCGCCGGGCAAATACTCGTAGCGCGCAAAATCGAACTTCAGCCGTTCACGTAAGAAGCCATCGGCCACCGCTCTCGCCGCATCCGCCTCCAGCTTCGCGCCCTCGCGCGCTTCGGGTAGCACGTGCTGCACACCCACCACGCTTCCCGCCGGGTCCACTTCCACGCGAAACTCTTCCTGCTGGCCCGGCCGGAAGAAGCGCACATCCCACCACCACACATTGACTTCCCCGGCCATCAGTTGATTGGCCAGTCGCAGGTCCAGTTCGCGCTCCAAATAGGTCTTTGCGGTCTGATCCACCTGGAAGACCACGCTTGACTCGTATTCGGCGGCGTTGTGTCCGAGCGCGCCCAGCAGGTCGCGGGCGCGCGCCACCGCTTCTTCGCGCGTCACCCGGAAGTCCACCGACGCTTCGGGAAACGCCGCGAAGAAATATTGGAAGGCGACCGCTGCGCCAATCACCCCCGCGACGAGCCATAACGCGAGCACCCGCACGTCTTTGCCGGTGAGCTTGGTTTCCGGTTGTAAGCCGTTTGGCATACGAGAAGTAGGCGCGATGGAGATGTCGCTTCGCGCTCAGAGTAACATACGCCTGGATACTTCGCGGGCTGCTATTTGCGTCGCGCACACGCTTGATAGGGATCGACAGCAGTCGAGCAGCGCGACAGCAACGCCGGCAAGATGCCGGCGCTACGGCGTCGTGTTGATGTTTTCATTTTGAATTTGTAAGGTAAGCTCGCATGGCCCCGGACCTCTCCACCGAAGTCACTTACCTCAAAGGTGTGGGGCCGCAGCGCGCCGCCAAGCTGGCCGAGCGCGGCATCGCAACGCTGGAAGACTTGCTGGCTTATCTTCCTTTTCGCTACGAAGACCGCATCCACTTCACTGCCATCCACGAGGTGAAACCCGGCGGCACCTACACGGTGCAAGGCGCGGTGATGAGCGGCGGCGTGGTGCGTTTCGCGCACAGCCATTGGGCGCAGCGCAACGCCATCTATCACCTCGCGGTGCGTGATGCCACCGGCACGCTGCACTGCAAGTTCTTCCATGGCGGCTACCTCGAGAGCCGGCTCAAGCCCGGGCAGCGCATCGTGGTTCATGGCAAAGCGGAGCTCGATCCGATGCGCCCCGTGCGCATCGAGATGATCAACCCGCAGATGGAAATCCTCTCGGCGGATGGCGAGCAGGACTCCACGGAAATGGGCCGCATCGTGCCCATCTACGAAGCCATCGGCGGCATCACCTCGCGCGTGCTGCGCCGCATCATCTATGGCGTGCTGCAGCAAGGCTTCACCATGCATGATCCGCTGCCCGCGTGGCTGCTCGAACGACTGCACTATCCTGCGCGGCGCGAAACCATCCGCTACGCGCACTTTCCGCCTGCCAGCGAGAGCGTGGAAACGCTCAACAGTTTTCGCTCGGCTGCGCATCAGCGGCTCATCTTCGAGGAATTTTTCTTCTATCAGCTTGGCTTGGCGCTGCGCCGCCGCCAGACCAAATCGGCGCCGGGCATCGCCTTCCGGGTGCGCGAAGAGCGCATGCGCGAGGCGCTGAAGCGCATCTTGCCGTTCAAGCCCACTGCCGCGCAGAAGCGGGTGCTGGCGGAAATTGTCGCGGACATGGAACTGCCTTCGCCCATGAACCGCTTGCTGCAAGGCGACGTGGGCAGCGGCAAGACCATCGTGGCGCTGGAGGCGGCGGCCATCGCCATCGAGAATGGCTATCAGGTGGCGCTGATGGCGCCGACGGAGATTCTCGCGGTGCAGCATTTTCTTTCGGCGCGGCGCATCTTCGCGAAGGCCGGCTACGGGGTCGAGTTGCTCATCAGCGGATTGAAGGCGGCGGAGAAGCGTGCGGCGCGCGAACGTGTGCGCACCGGCAAAGCGCAACTCGTCGTCGGCACCCACGCGCTGATCGAAGAAGACGTCGCGTTCGCCAAGCTCGGCCTGGCGGTGGTGGACGAGCAGCACCGCTTCGGCGTGCTTCAGCGCAAGCGACTGATCGAAAAAGGCGGCGGCGATGGCGTGCAGCCCGACGTGCTGGTGATGACCGCAACGCCCATCCCGCGCACCCTCTCCATGACGCTCTACGGCGACCTGCAAACATCCGTGATTGATGAGCTGCCGCCCGGCCGCACGCCCATCGAAACGCGGCTCACCAGCGAAAGCAAGCTTCCCGGCGTGTGGGAGTTTGTGCGGCGCGAAGTGGGCAAAGGCCGGCAGGCTTACGTGGTCTATCCGGTGGTGGAAGAATCGAAGGCCGAGCTGAAAGCCGCGGTACTGGAGTACGAACGGCTCTCTAAGCAAGAATTTTCGAAGTTGCGCGTCGGCCTTCTGCACGGGCGCATGCGCAACGACGAAAAAGATCACGTGATGGATGCCTTCCGCAGCGGGCAGGTCGATGTGCTCGTAGCCACCACGGTGATCGAAGTCGGTGTGGATGTCCCCAATGCTACGCTCATGGTCATCGAGCACGCCGAGCGCTTCGGGCTGGCGCAATTGCACCAGCTTCGCGGACGCATCGGGCGCGGCTCGGCAAAATCCTATTGCGTGCTGGTGGCCCCGAAGAATCCCACTGAGGAAGCGCGCGAGCGGCTGGAAACCATGGCCGCCACCAACGACGGTTTCCTCATCGCCGAAACCGATCTGCGCCTGCGCGGCCCCGGGGAATTTTTCGGCACGCGGCAGCACGGCGAACTGGACTTCCACGTCGCGCACCCGCTGCGCGACCGCGAACTGCTCGAACTGGCGCGCAGCGAAGCCTTTGCGCTGGTGGATGATTCCGCGCAGCCGGCGCAGAAAGATGCAACCGAGCCGGATGCAGCGCAGAAAAAAGAAGATCTGCGCCGCCTGCTCGATTATCTCGGCCCCAAGTGGCAGCGCCGCTATGCGTTGGCGACCGTGGGGTGAGGGATGGGACGAAGTTAAAAGTAAAAAGGCAAAAGGAAAAAGGCAAAAAAGAAGCTCCTTCGGAAAAGCAAGGTTGAGAGAGAGCTTCCGAACTTTGCCTGCGTTTCTTTTTGCCCTTTAGCTTTTGACTTTTTACTTCGGTTCACGCGTGAAGCCAAGGAAAAAAGGAAAAAATAGGAAACGCGGAAGGCGGCCATGCCCATGACGGGGAGGCGACAGTCGGGTTAGGATGCGACAGAGAATTCCGCGTAGACAGGAGAAAGACAAAAAGAAAAGTTCTGATCGGCTTGATTTTCCTTTTCCATTTTACTTTTTACTTTTTCCTTTTGCCTTTTTACTTTTTACTTTGTCTTAGTTAATGCGAATTATCGGTGGCAAATACGGCAGCCGCCCCTTGCGCAGCCTGCGCGGGCTTGAACTGCGCCCTACCAGCGACCGGCTGCGCGAAACGCTGTTCAACGTCCTGGGCCCTGCCGTCACAGGCTCGGTCTTTGTTGATTTGTATGCCGGCAGCGGCGCGGTGGGCATCGAGGCGCTGAGCCGCGGCGCGGATCACGTGGTGTTCGTCGAAAAACACGCCGCCGCCGCGAAGTTGATTCGCCGCAATCTGCATTCGCTGGGCATTGAACTGCCGGGCGAGCGGCCCGGGGGGCCGCAGCTGGTAGCGCCACGCCGCGCGCGTTCGGCGGAAGCGTCTCGCGCGAGCACGGTGGAGTTTCCGGGCGGTGAGCCATCCGTCGAGGTACTCACTCACGATGCGGTGAAGGCGCTCGCGCTACTTCATCGGCGCCGCCTGCTCGCTGATTTCGTTTTTGTGGATCCCCCGTACGCCGCAGCGCACGAGTACGAGCGTGCGCTCGAGGCGCTCTCCACTGCACGCATTCTGGCCCCTGCCGCGCGCGTAATTGTCGAAACCGCGCGCGCCGCCAAGCGCCCGCCCGCGCAGCACAGCACCGCCAACGGCGAGAGCGCGGATTCCGCGGGCTTCGGGCGGGTCAAGCCCGCCAGCCGCCGCCAGCACGACGAGGCCGACCTCAGCGGCAG
>JBOGNS010000353.1:0-5366 GCA_050747305.1 Candidatus Acidiferrales bacterium
TGCCGATGATCACGCGCTTATTGAGCATCTCCCACACCACGGCAAATTCCACCAGCGTGCCGGTGCCGCCTTTGCACGCCACGTAACCGTCGCCCAGTTCGATTAGGCGGAACAGGCGCTCCTGCCACGTCTCGACGCGGATTTCTTCATCCAGCCACGGGTTGGCCGTGGCGCTGAAAAATTCCGTGGTCACGCCGATGCTGTAGCCGCCGGCATCTTTCGCGCCGCGCGATACGGCCTCCATCATGCCGCCGTAGCCGCCGGTGCAAACGGCAAAACCGCACTCGGCCAGCGCGCTGCCCAGCTCCCGCGCGATGATGTAGTCTGGGTCGCCATCGCGCGGGCGCGAAGCGCCGAACACAGTGACAATCGGATTGGTTTGCGCCATGGATTTGTAGCGGGACACGGAGACGCCAGCGTCCCACCCACCCCCCTCAGAGTGTCGAGGACTTCGAGTGAGTAGACGATGCGGGACGGGCGACGGTTACGTTTTTCGTACTACCAGTCCTCGTTACTAGCGCAGCGGGCGGACGCTACTGCGGCGGAGAGGCAAGACTCTCGCGGCCGATTTCTTCGACCATCGCAACGCACACTGCATCAATCACGGTGGCCGGGCGGCGACCGCGCAGGTTGTGCAGGTTGCCGTAAATCGCGAAGATGAGCTTGCGTCCGCTGAGCGTTTCCGCGTAACCGGCCAGCGAGTTCACATTATCGAGCGTGCCGGTCTTGGCCCAGACGCGGCCGGCCGCGGTGGTGTCTTTCATGCGGTCTTCCAGCGTGCCGTCGAGCCCGGCCACCGGCAGCGAGGCGCGAAACGCCCGGCCCCACGGCTGCGCCGCCGCCCAGCGCAACAGGGTTACGGTGGCGCGGGGCGTCACCAGGTTGCGCCGCGAAAGGCCCGACCCATCGTGCAGCCGCACATCACCCTCCGCGATGCCGATGGACTCCTGAAACTCCTCCGCCATTTGCAACGCCGCCTCCGTGCTGCCATCGCCGGTGGTTTCGCGCGCCGCGGTGCGCAGCAGCATTTCGGTGTGCAGGTTCTGGCTGACCTTGTTGATCACCGTGACGGTTTCGATGAGCGGCAGCGAGAAATGCTCGGCCAGCACTGCGGTGGTGTCCGCCGCGCCATCCACCGCGCCACCGCCGGGCGCGGCTGCCACCTCGGCCATCACCGGCGGCAGCATGCCTGGCGGGGGCAGGCTGCGATGCTGCGCGCGCGTGGCGCCGTAAATGCGCACGCCGCGCGCTTCGAGCAATCGCCGCAGCAGCGCCGCCGCGTGCTCCGCCGGCTCCTCGATCGCGATGTTGAGTTTTTCCGGCGCGTACCCCAGCGGCAGCGTTCCGTTGATGTCGATTACGTGCGACCCCGGCTCGCGCTGCACGCGCAACTGCCGCGCCGAGCCGGCGGTGCCCGTCATCACCGTGCCGCGAATCTCGTAGAAATTGGCCCACGGCTCGACGCCCATCCACACCGGCTCGCCGACTTTTAGCGCGGGCCGCAATTCGAGGGTTACCACGCTATCGTTCACCGCCAGCGCACTCACCGGAGCGCCGTAGCGCCACAGCATGTCGTCAATGGCCCAGCCCGAAGGGTAGCGCTCGTAGGGGAAGAAGCTGTCGTCGGCCACTACGTCGCCTTCGATTTGGCTGACGCCTCGCGCCACCACCTGATCCGCCAGTTGCGCCAGAATTTTTTCTGCCGCGCCGTCGGTTTCCATTTCCTTGTTGTAGGGCAGCTTTCGGGGTGAAAGGTTGGGGTCGCCGCGGCCCACCAGCACCAGGTCACCGACCAACCGCCCTTGCGCATCCACTGTGCCATTGGTTTCGATGGTGGTGCGGAAGCGGTAGCCCGGCCCCAGCGTAGCCATGGCCAGCGCCGTGGTGTAGAGCTTGGTGTTCGATGCCGGCGTAAAGTATTGGTCCGCGCCCCATTCGAAGACTGTCGCGCCGGTTTCCGCGTCCACTACCAGCAATCCCCAGTGGCCTTTGGCCGCGCGCGGTTCGTTCAGCGCCGCTTCCACGCGCATGCGGAAGCGGGTGACATCGGCGCTCTCGCTCGCCAGTGCATCCGCCGGCGCTTGCGGCGGCACCACGGCTTGCAGCGGCGTAGGAGGCGGAGCTTGCTGGGGAACCGGCTCCTGTGCGACGGCCGGCGCAACCATCGCGCTCAGCAACAACCACAGAGCCAGAGCACAATGCGGCCACACAGCCCGCGAATTTGTCTTTTGTCTTGGCTTTCGAAACCCCGGGTTTGCGATCATTCGTCCCACCGCCCCACGTTATGGTGCGTCACGCCTACAGAAAACGATGACGCCTGCGCGCAAAAAGTTGTAGAGCTAGAAAATCCCCGCCCGCCACATTATAGTCCACACTCCATCCGCATGGAGAATTTTGCCCAATACGGCTTTCCGTATCCCAGCGACTTGCTGATGACTTTCATCGGCGGCTCGCAACTCCACGGCGCCAAACTCCAGTCCCGCGACGACACCGATTGGTACGGCGTCTTCGTCGAGTCGCCGGAACTCGCGTTGGGCTTGGACGGCTATCCTCATTTTGTATTCACCACCGGCGGCCAGCGCGGCGGCAATCGTCCGCACGACGTGGATGTCTGCCTGTACTCACTGAAGAAATGGGCAGCGCTGGCGGCCAAAGGGAATCCCTCGGTGTTGCATTTCCTTTTCGCGCGCCCGGAATTCCAGACGCCGATCTGGGAAGCATTTTCGCGCGACTCCACGCCTTTTCTGGCTCGCTCGCACGTCAAATCTTTCGTGGGCTTCGCGAACGACCAATTACGACGGCTGCTGAACCAGCGCTCGAAAGACGTCAATCGCCCCGAACTGGTCGCGGAGCACGGTTACGACACGAAATACGCCATGCACCTGATCCGGCTCTATGGCGAGGCTCGCGAGTTGATGGAGCACGGGCGCATCAGCTTGCCGCGCCCGGATGCGAGCCACTTGGTTGCCATTCGCGATGGCAAATACACGCTGGGCGAGATCCGCGAGATGGCGAAACAGATGGAACGCGACGCGCTCGCCGCGAGCGAAAAATCTTCCTTGCCCAATCGTGTGAACCGGTCAGAAATATCTTTGCGTATCACGCGCGCTTACTTGTCGCACTGGGAGCAAAAATGATTCCGGATAAAAAGAGCATTTGGAGTTTTACACTTCTGCTGGTCACGGCGATTTTGGCGCCGCTGCTTTCGGCGCAGGAGCGGCGCCCGATCACGCTGGAGGATTTGTGGGCGGTGAAGCGGGTGGGCGCGCCTTCGCTTTCGCCTGACGGCCGCTGGGCTGCCGTGGCGCTCACCACCTACAGCATGGAAGACAACCGCGGCGCGGCAGACATTTGGCTGCTGGCCACGGACCCTTCCGCCGTGCAAGCGGCGGGCGGGGCGACCAAGCGCCGCCTCACTGCGCATGCCGCCAACGACACCAGCCCGCAATGGTCGCCGGACGGGAAATCGATCGCATTCCTCAGCCGCCGCGACGGCGACGAGCAAACGCAAATCTATCTCATCTCATCCGTGGCCGGCGAAGCGCGCCGCCTGACGCGCATCTCCACCGGCGCATCCGCTATTAAGTGGTTCCCGGATTCAACCCGCATCGCGTTCATCTCCAGCGTGTGGCCCGACCTGAAATCCGATGCCGATCAAGCCCGCCGCTTGAAAGAGCAGCGCGACGCCAAGATGAAAGCCGTGGTGTCCGAGCAGACCATGTATCGCTACTGGGACCATTGGATCGCCGACGGTCGCGTCCCACACCTTTTCATGGTTGACGTGGCTACCGGCGCCATCACCGACCTTTTCGCCGGCACGGAACTGAAGCTGCAAATGACCGACGCCTCCGCCGACGACTTCGACATCGCGCCGGACGGTTCGGAGGTCGCCTTCGCCACCGACCTGGCCAAGGATCCGGGCTTCGACCCCAACTTTGACATCGTCACCATGCGCCTCGATTCGCGCCAGTGGCAGAACATCACCTCCGACAACGCGGCGCACGACACCAGCCCGCGCTACTCGCCCGACGGCAAGTGGATCGCCTACGGCCGCCAGTCCATCCCGCGCTTCGGCGCCGACCGCACGCGCCTCGCGCTCTTCGACCGCGCCACCGCCGGCAAGCGCATCCTCACCGAGCGCTGGGATCGCTCGGCCGGCTCGCCCGAGTGGGCGCCCGATTCGCTGTGGCTCTACTTCACCGCAGAAGACCGCGCGCGCGTGCCCATCTGGCGGCTCAACGTGGCGGGCGGCGAGCCGCAGCCGCTGTTCGAGACAGGCTCGAACTCCGGCGCCACGCTTTCCGCCGATGGCCGCACGCTGGCCTTCGTCCACACCACGATGGCTGCGCCGCCCGGGGTTTTCGCCGCGGCCGCCGACGGCTCCGGGGCGCGCCGTATCGAAAATTTCAACGACGCGTTGGCCGCGCAATGGAAATTTGGCGAAGTGAAAAGCGTCACCTTCAAGGGCTGGAACGGCGAGCCGGCGCAAATGTGGGTGATTTTCCCGCCGGATTTCGACCCCGCGAAGAAATGGCCGCTGGTGCAAGCGGTGCACGGCGGGCCGCATGGCGCGTGGCTCGATCAGTTCCACTTCCGCTGGAACATGCACCTGTTCGCCAGCCGCGGCTACGTTGTAGCCGCCGTGAATTTCCACGGCTCCACCGGCTGGGGGCAAGCCTTCACCGATTCCATCACCGGCCAGTTCGGCGTGAAGGAACTTGCCGACGTCGAAGCCGCCACCGATTATCTGATTGCAGCCGGGTACATTGATGCGGAACGCCTCGCCGCCATCGGCGGCAGTTTCGGCGGCTTCATGGTGGCCTACATGAACGGTAAGACGCAGCGCTACAAGGCCTACGTCTGCCATGCCGGCGTGTACGACTATCCGTTTCAGCAGACCGCCTCGGACTCGGTGCGCAGCCGCGACCGCGCGCTGGGCGGCTGGTTCTGGGAGAACCCGGACATCCAGAAGCAGTCGGCGCGCTTTTACACCGCGCATATGAGGACACCGACGCTGATCATGCACGGCGAACTCGATTACCGCGTCCCGCTGGCGCACGGCCTCGCCTATTACGCCGCGCTCAAGATGAAGCAAGTCCCCACAAGGCTGGTTTACTTCCCCGACGAGAACCATTGGATCCTCAAGCCGCAAAACTCCCGCCTCTGGCACCGCGAACTGTTCGCCTGGCTGGAGAAGTACATCGGCCGCGGCCCCATGTAGCGGCGACCTTCAGGTCGCCATTCGTAGGGGCGGCTTACGCCGCCCGCTTGTTGCCTCTCACGTTTTGGGCCAACCAGCATTGTGCCGACCTTTCTTGCCGCCCTTTTACTCTCTAGCCGCATCCAACTATCGGTCTGCTTGCCCC
>JBOGNS010000354.1:0-1642 GCA_050747305.1 Candidatus Acidiferrales bacterium
GCGGCACCGCTGCCACGACCGAAGGCACCATCTCGCCCGAGAATCCCGTCTGGGTCGAGTTTGCGCGCGCCATGGCGCCGATGATGGCGTTTCCCGCCGAAGGCATCGCCGAGTTGCTGCGCGCATACGAGGGCTGCAAAGTGCTCGACATCGCCGCCGGGCACGGCCTGTTCGGCATCGCCATCGCCCGGCGCAATCCGCAAGCGCAGGTGGTGGCCGTGGACTGGCGCAACGTACTGGAAGTTGCGAAGGAAAACGCGCAACAAGCCGGCGTGGCTGAGCGCTATCGCACACTGCCCGGCAGCGCCTTCGATGTGGATTTCGGCGCGGACTACGACGTCGCGCTGCTCACCAACTTTCTGCACCATTTCGATGTTCCCACCTGCGAGAAACTGCTGCGCAAGGTGCACGCCGCGCTCGCCCCCGGCGGCCGCGTGGCCACGCTGGAATTCGTGCCTAACGACGATCGTGTCTCGCCCCCGGCGCAAGCGACCTTCGCGCTGGCGATGCTGGCGACCACCCCCGCCGGCGACGCCTACACCTTCGCCGAACTCGACCGCATGTTCCGCAACGCCGGCTTCGCCGGCAGCGAAATGCACGCGCTGCCCCCTTCCTTCCAGCACGTGGTGATTTCGACGAAGTGATGCGAAGGTAGGACAGACCTCCCGGTCTGTCCCTCGTTTGCGCCAGTCTGGCAGTCCGCAACGACTGTCAGCATCTAAAATCGGAGCGATCCAAAGCGGAATCCGAAGGCTGTAATAACCATGCGGATGTGAAAAATCGGACAGACCGGGAGGTCTGTCCTACATTCAGCGAGCCGCTCACGATGAAGACTTACAACCTGTGCCTGGTGGGGTTCGGCAATGTGGGCCGCGCTTTCGTTCGCTTGCTGCACGAGAAACGCGAACTCATGCAGCGCGAACACGGTGTCGCATGGCGGCTCACCGGCATTGCTACGCGCCGCATCGGCTGGATGGCCAATGCCGCTGGACTGGACACGTCAGCGCTGCTCGATGGACGCGCGCTCGCCCACACCAAATGCGCGGACGTAAGCGAGTGGCTGCGCGCAGCGCAAGCCGGCGTACTGCTCGAGGCTTCTTCGCTGAGCAAGCGCGACGGCCAGCCTGCGATTGATTACCTCCGCGCCGCGCTCGAGCATGGCGCGCACGCCATAAGCGCCAACAAAGGCCCCATCGTTTACGCCTACGACGAGCTGCGCGCTCTCGCCCTCGCGAATAAACTGCGCTTCCTCTTCGAGTCCACGGTCATGGATGGCGCCCCGGTCTTCAATCTCTTTCGCGAGACGCTGCCGGTGGCCAATCTGCGCGCCTTCCACGGCCTGCTCAACTCCACCACCAACGTGGTGCTGGCGGAAATGGAAGCGGGCCGCACTTTGCAAGACGCGGTGCAGCGCGCGCAGGAAATCGGCGTCGCCGAAACCGATCCCACCGACGACCTCGAAGGCTGGGACGCCGCAGTCAAAGTCGTCGCGCTCGCGCGCGTGCTCATGGGCGTGCCGCTGCGGCTCGATCAGGTCCAGCGCGCAGGCATCACCAGCCTCACCTCAGAGCAAGTGCGCCAGGCCCGCGTCGCCGGCCGTCCCTACAAGCTCATCTGCCGCACCGAGCGCAATACCAACGGC
>JBOGNS010000355.1:0-2780 GCA_050747305.1 Candidatus Acidiferrales bacterium
GGCCGGGAGGCCTGTCCTACTTGCGCGCGAATCGGAGCGAAGCAAACCGGACAGGCCGGGAGGCCTGTCCTACTTGCGCGCGAATTAGAGTTCGAGGCACCAGAAGTCGAGGCCGGGATTGATGAGCTCGATGCCGATTTCGAAACCTTCGACGCGTTCCTTGCCATGCCACACGACCGAGCCTGCGCATTTGTCTTTGGTGGCGAGGTTGATCACGTCGACGGCCATATCCAGCGCGAGATTCTCGGGCAGCACTACCAGGCAGCCGCACGGGCTGACGATGCGCGTCTTGGCTTGCAGGCGGTTGTGGGTGCCGTTGCCGTCAGTCCAGTCAACGGCCACCGGCACAGCGGAATTGAGGCGCGCGCCGCGACGGCGCTCGCGCCACTTCAGCTCCTGCGCAACATCATGGCGAAAGGACATGGGCTTCCCTTCCCGCGACCACACCGCTGTGCGTGTTTCCCTGTAACGCGCGGCACTCATCCTAGAGGGCGTGCTGCCTTGCGTCAATAGTACCGTTGCGGGGTTGTGAGCGTAGGAGAACAGAAGCTCGCAGCGAATTCGGCAGGGCGGCGCGATTTCTCCGGAGGCTCGAAGGAAGCGCTGGTGTACTGGGCGTGCTGTGGCGCGGACCAGCGGCAACTCGTCGCTGCGGCGGTTATTGTTGCATCGGCGGCGGCGCGGCGGAGATCGATCCCTCGAGCGGGGCCGCGCTTTCCGTTGTGTCGTGGACGACTTTGCGGCGGCCCTGCAAATAGAAGAGCAACCCCAGCAAGCCGATGGCGATCGTCAGCAGGCGCCAGCCGAGCATGCCTTCGGCGCCGCCGGTCAGCCCGGCCATCGAGAACAATTTGTTGAACGCCGCTTCGCCTACGCCGAGCCCGCCCGGCGTGAAGGGGAGCGTATTGGCGAGATGACCCAGTGGGATCAGCACCGCCATTTGCCACGCGGCGCCGGCGGGGTTCACTGCCGCGATCAGCAGCAACGTCACCGCCACGGACATGGTGTGCGCCAGCAACGAAATGGCCACCGAGCCCAGCACTGCGCCTAGATGATTCCGGTAACCGTGTACGGTATCGAAGATGCGCTCGACGTAGCTGCCCAGCGGCAAACCGCGGAACATCCACTGCACCAGCCGGCTGCGCCGCAGCGACTCCGACCACGCGGCCACAAAGCCGATCAGCAGCCCGGCAGCAATGCCGGCCGCGCCCCAAAGCAGCACGCGCAGCACCGGCGCCTGTTCGATCAACCTCGGGAAAAACGGCGTCACCAGCAGCGGCCAGAGCATCAGCCCAAACATGCCGACGGCGCGGTCGAACAGAATCACCGTGGCGACTTCCATGCGGCGTCCGCGGTTGCCCTCTGTGGCGTAGTAAATTTTGACGAGGTCGCCTCCTGTGGAGCCGGGTAAGCAAGCGCTGAAGAACATGCCGATCAGCGAGAGCTTGGTAGCGGCCGTCACCGAGAGATGCAGGCCGCGCGCAGCCATCAGCACGCAGAGGCGCCAGGACGTTACGATCATGTCGAGCAGAAGCAGCAAGAAGGCGGCCAGCGTGATCGGCCACACGCGCGCCAAACCAATCAGGGCGCGCCACTCGATGGCGCCGGAGGTTCCGAGGTACCACAGCAGTCCGACACCGATGGCGACGCGAACCGCTCCAAAGAGGATGCGCCAGCCCCGCTTCATTCATCGCCTCCCGCGGATTGCTGCGCCGGATCGACACGCGAGAAAATCCGAACCGGCGGGTTCACACTGGGATAATCCAGCTTTGGCCGCCGCACCCACGGGAGCAGGGGCGGCGTTTCAAAAGCTGCCGCCAGCCGGTAGCCGTACGCGCCCTCCGATAGGCCACGGTACACCTCGGGCGGGCAGGTGACGTTGTAAGGAGCGTCGGGCGTACTGGAGTGATCCGGCAGCAAAATGATGAGGTCGGGCTGGCGGCTGCGCCAGCCGGCCAGGATCCCGCTGACCGCGTCCGGTCCGGTATCGTAGCGGTAGACGGCGCCAAGGAAAGGGACCGCGCGCGTGGTCTGGATGCCGACGGCAAGCGCCGGCAGATTTGAGCTTGGTCCGAAGAACTCCACCGTGGCGCCGGCGGGCGCGTGCGTCGCTAGCCATTGCGCCGCAGCATAGCGTGAATCGTGCAGCATGGCGTGGGTCAGATCCAAGCCGCGCAGCGATGCCAGACCGAGCACCAGCAGTGCCGCCCCGGCGCCCGCGAGGCGAACGATTCGTCTCCGCGATTTCCATGCCAGCGCCAGCGCGCGCGCTTCGAAAAGCGCCATCACCAGCGCAGCGGGAAGCACGTAGCGGAGCTGCCCGGCGCGCGCCGAGTAGAAAAGAACCGCGAGATAGCCAGCCGGCAGCAACGCCAGCAGCGCAAACCGGGGTTCGCGCCGCGCTACCCACACCATCCCGAGCAGCGCGAGCAGCAAGCCGGGCAGCGTCAGGCAGTCTGCCAGGTAATCGAACAGGAGGCGCGCCAGCGCAAGGTGGCCCTCCCAGGTGCGTGGGTAGCTATCGGAAAAAGCCACGTTCCCGCTCGCGAGATCCTGCATTCGCCCGGAGGCGAACTCGACATGAGCGAGAAAGAAATTCGGATCCACAAACAAGCCGCTGCCAAAACCGAATGCGAGAAAGGCCGCAACCGCCCCGGCCAGCGGCGCCTTCCATAATTTCCACGAGAACCAGCCATCTGCGGCCTTGCCTTCCCGCCAGAGCAACCACATGAGCACAAATGGCGCCGCGACGAACAGCGCAGCAATTTGTTCCTTGGTAG
>JBOGNS010000356.1:0-7743 GCA_050747305.1 Candidatus Acidiferrales bacterium
TCTATGGCGTGATCAGCTTCCTCACCGCGCAGCGCACCCATGAGATTGGCGTACGCGTGGCGCTGGGCGCGCAGCGCAGCGACATTCTGCGCATGGTGTTCCGCAGCGGCATGCGATTGGCCGGCATCGGGGTGGCCTTGGGTATTGTCGCGGCGCTGGCCGCGACGCGGTGGATGCGCTCTCTGTTGTTCGAGGTGACGGCGGCTGATCCGCTGACGTATGCGGCGATTGCAGTTGTGCTGCTGGCGGTGGCGCTCGTAGCCTGCTGGCTGCCGGCGCGGCGCGCTACGCGCGTGGACCCGATGGTGGCGCTGCGGTACGAATAACGCGGAACTCAGAAGGCAGAACTCAGAACTCACAAAAAAACGCGAGTGCGCGGCGGCAGGGCTATCGCAGCGACCGGTTTCCGCTACAATACGCGGCGATGGCGAAGATTACTTTTCTGGGCGCGGCGCAGACGGTGACCGGCTCGAAGTTTCTGGTGGAGGCCGCGACCAATGGCCGCGTCGAGCGCCTGCTGGTGGATTGCGGGCTGTTTCAAGGGCCGAAGAAGCTGCGGCTGCGGAATTGGGAGCCGCTGCCGGGGGATCCGGCGACGATTGATGCGGTGGTGCTGACGCACGCGCACATCGATCACACCGGCTACCTGCCGCGGCTGGTGCGCGACGGTTTTGCCGGCGCCATCCACGCCAACGCCGCTACGCGCGATTTGTGCGGCATCCTGCTGCCGGATTCCGCGCGCTTGCAGGAAGAAGACGCGGAGCACGCCGCCTTCAAGGGCTACAGCAAGCACCACCCGCCGCTGCCGCTCTACACCGAAGAGGAAGCGCGACTGGCGCTGAGTCGATTTGCGGTGATCCCCGCGCAGAACCAGCCGCACGCCATTGGGTCGGCATTTTCTGTGCGGCTGCTGACGGCGGGCCACATCCTGGGCTCAGCATCGATTGAGCTGACGGTGCGAGAAAACGGCCGCGCCACGGTGATTCTTTTCTCCGGGGACCTCGGGCGCTACGACCAGCCGATCCTCAATGACCCCGCGAAGCCGCCGCGCGCCGACTATCTGGTGTGCGAATCCACTTACGGGAACCGCGAGCATCCGGCGGAATCGCCGCATCATGCGCTGGCGGAGGTGATCCGCCGGGTGGTGAAACGCGGCGGGGCGGTGGTGATTCCGGCCTTCGCGGTGGGCCGCACGCAGCAACTGCTCTACGTACTGCGCGAACTCGAGGATTGGCATCAGATACCGGAAGTGCCGGTGTATGTGGATAGCCCGATGGCGGCGCGCGTGACCGATTTCTACCTCGCGCATCGCGCCGACCATGACTTGGAATACCGGCGCGAATGTGATCCGCTGAACACGCATTCCATCCACATCACGCGCAGCGTGGAAGAGTCCAAACAGATCAACAAGGCGAATTTCCCTTGCGTGATTATTTCCGCCAGCGGGATGGCTACAGGCGGGCGCGTGCTGCACCATCTGGCGCGGCGGCTGCCGGATTCGCGCAATGCTGTGCTGCTGTCGGGCTTTCAGGCGGAGGGCACGCGCGGGCGCTCGCTGCTGGAGGGCGCGCGTACGGTGCGCATCCATGGCGAAGATGTGCCGGTGAAGGCGGAGATTGTGCAGGTATCGCAATTTTCCGCGCACGCCGGTCGCAGCGAACTGCTGCGCTGGTTGCGCGGTCTGCCGACGCCACCCATGCAAACTTTCCTCGTGCATGGCGAGCCGACCGCGATGGAGTCGCTAGCCGGGTCCATCCGCAGCGAATTGCGCTGGCCGGTGACGATGCCCGAGTATCAGCAATCGTTCGAGTTGACGGCTTAGGAGCTTGTTGAAAAATCTAAATTGTCATTCCGAGCCGCGAGAAGCGCGGCGAGGAATCTGCACTTTCCTTTGAATTCGAGCAAGTGCAGATGCCTCGCTTCGCTCGGCATGACAGCAAAACGGAGTTTTTCAACAAGCTGTTAGAAGTTGCAGCATTCGCTTTGCGCGGGCGCTATAATCGGGGCAAGGGACCTGGAGGTTGCTGATGCGACTGCGCCGCGCGTTCCCGTTCGCTTCCGCCGATTTGCTTCCCACTTTGCTCACACCAATTCCAGACGACCGGCATGCCGGCAGTGCTCAGCCGCACATCGGGCGATTGGCGATTCACAGCATGACGGCGGCGGCGGCGCTGATGTCGCTGCTGGTGACGCAAGCGGTTGCGCAGGCGCCAAATCCAACACCGCCGGGGCCGGCGGCATCGAGCGGGCCGGTTCGGACGTTCATGATCCGCGGGTCGCTGCGGCTGGCCTCGAACAATCAAGCGGTGGAAATGATCAAGGTGGAGCTGAAGAAATTCACCGGTGAAGTGGTGTCGGTGAGCTATACGCGCTCGAACGGCGAGTTCGAGTTTGGCGGGCTTACCGGCGGCAATTACGTGATTGTGGTGGATGAGGAAGGCTTCGAGCCGATCAACGAATCGGTGGAGCTGCGCAATACGCTGCGCTCGGGCGTTTATCTCTACTTGCGCGAGCCGCTGAAGCTGGGCGGCGAGGCGCCGGCGTCACCCACGGTTTCGGCGCGCGAATTGGCGCTGCCCTCGAAAGCGGTAGGTGAACTGCGCAAGGGCAAAGAAGAGCTTTTTGCAAAAAGCAATCCAGAGAAAAGCGTGGAGCACTTTGCCAAGCTGGCCGAGCTGGCGCCGGATTTTTACGAGGCGCACTACTACTTGGGGTTCGCCTATGCGCGCCTAGGCCGCGTGGCGGAGGCGGAGACCCAACTGCTTGCTTGTATCGCCGGCAGCGGTCAGACGCATGAAGACTCCTATGTGAGCCTGGCTTCGCTGCTCTCAAACCAGCAACGCTATAAAGAAGCCGAGCCATTTGCGCGAAAAGCCACGGAGCTAAATCCGGAACGCTGGGACGGCCAGTTCGAGCTGGCGCGAGCGCTGGGCGGAGTGAACCGGCTGCATGAAGCGCTACAAGTGGCGAAAGTGGTGCAGGAAATGAACCCGGGGTTCGCGGATGTGCACCTGCTGATGGCGAACTTCCATATTCGGCGGGGCGACCGGCGCAGCCTGGTGGGCGCGCTGGATGACTACTTGAAGTTGCGTCCGGAGGGGCCGGCGAGCGAGCAGGCGCGCGCCACGCGCCGGCAGGTGCTGGAAGCCATGCGGCGAGCCAATGCGGAGCCGCAACCCGAGCGCGTTCCGCCACCCCCGCCGCCCTTTTAGGCGAGGGTGGAGGCCCAGCCAAAGGCAACCCTGTTTCGCTGTACGATTTTCGCGCCCAACCCGGGTCGCTTGGATAATGTGCTGCGGAACCCCCGAAAAAATCATCCGGGCACGAAACTTTTTAAGAGCGTTTTCGTCTATACCTGTAAGACCACTCGCGGGGTAGGAGGCTACCACCACAGGGCAACCGACCGTTGCTTCCTACCCCATTTCTTCTTGCCAATTCCACTTTTGAGACAAGACGGCAGGTGCGTGCCAATTTTGGACAGTCGTGTGTTGGCCCTTTCGAAAATCGAAACTCGAAATTCGCAAAATCGGTGGAACGGTTGAGACTCGTACCTCAGCACCTCATTCCTCGTAACCCCGGAACCTCATTCCGAAGGGGCGAGTGTCAGACTTCCGGGCGAGTTTCGAATTTCGATTTTCGATTTTCGAGATTAGGCGGAGGCGGCTGCTTTGGGTACGAGGGGCTTGGAGGCGGCTACTTCGGTGGCGTGGACGCCGAAGACGAACAGCGGGGTGGGCGCTACGCGGCCCCAGCGGTTGAGCACCCAGCGGGCGCGGATGAATTTGGCGTCGGGGCGCACGGTGACGTCGAGCAACAAGCGCGTCTCGCCGCGATAGAAGCGCTGCGGCAGCTTGAGGATGGGCATGGCGCCCCAGTTTTCGCCGTCGGGCGAGCCCCAGATGGCCAGGTCGAGCGATTGCTGCTCGAGCACCTCGTCAATGTGCATCTGAATGAGGAAGGTGCGCGAGGCGCTGGCGCCGATGTCTACAGCCGCGCCTTCGCCGTTTGCGGTTACTCGCGTGCCCGGCGGCGCCAAATCGAATTCCATCGCCATTCGCTGATTCTCCAGTCGTGATGCAGCGGAATTCTAGCATACGCACACCCTGATCGACTGGCCGTTCACGCCATGCCAGAAATGGCATAAACTCTGCCGCAGGTGGAGCCGCCTCGCCCATCGAAGCCGGTGGTTTGGATGGGCAATTCGCTACCCCATTCCAAATGCAGGGAGCATAACTCGCAATCGACGTTCTGGAGTGAGAACGCCTGCCCATGCCCCGCAAACCTGCATCCCTGCCACCGTGGCGGGTCGAAGTTGAAGGTTGCGCAGCGGAGGATTTAGTCCTTTGACTTGAAGGGATTAATGAATTCCACAACGAGGTTTCTGAAGTCGCGCTCGTTCCGCGTAGCGACTACGAGTCCGTGCACCCGCGCCGTGGCCGCGATCATCGCGTCTTCGATGATTCCATCGGGCTTTCCTTCCATCAGGCGCGCCCACTCGCGGAAGCACCGCGTGTCCATGGACAGAATTTGATGGGACTCCGCCAGTCGGTCCACCCATGCCTCGATTTCTTCGGCTTTTTCCTTATCGTGCTGGCGCGTTCGCTCAATCCCCGCTTGCAGTTCGCCTAGCGTGACCGCCGAAAGAAAGATCTGCTCCTCTTGGAGCCGGCCAATCCAGGACGTCACGCCGCCGTGCGGGCGCGGCTTTCGCAGCTCCGAGACAACGTTGGTATCCAGCAGGTATCTGTTCACTCGAACTCGATAGGAGCCCGCCGTCGCCGCACTCGGCGCCTCGGCAGGAGGTCACCAAACCGTGGCTCCTCGCTGAGCAATAGGGCTTTGAGACCGGGCCGTGCGGCAGCCTGCATACGCTTCCATTCCTGAATGGGAAGCAGGACTGCCATAGGCACGCCGCGCCGCGTCACCACCTGCGGTCCCTTCTTGAGTGCCTTCTCGAGAAACTCGCTGAACCGTGCCTTGGCATCCTGCAGTTTCCACGCTCCCATGGTGACTCTCCTGTCGCAAGTCTAGCAACTAGTCAGATGACTAGTCAAGTGCGAATGAGGGTGCCGCAACCCGATTGGCCATTCTCGAGGCTTTTGAATTTGCCTTTCCCGATGTATATACATAATATCCTTAATTGTTTTTTTAGCTCCTGGTGGGAACCAGCAGCGCAGCCGTCGCAGATTCTGTGTCACTGTTTCAGGTAACGAAGCGCCACACATCCTGATTTAAAAATCTTTGAATCAACAAGTTTTAATTGCAATCTCTCCCGCAGGCTGACACCCTCCAACAACCGTCTTCCTTCTCCTGCAATGCTTGGCCCAACAACAAAACGATACTCATCAACGAGCCCAAGCTCGATCAGTTGTGACGGAACACTTACACCACCGAGTAAGATCCGGTTGCCCTGTTCTTGCTTCAATTTGAGGATTTCGTCGCGAGGGTTCGTACGCACAATTCTCGTATTCTTAGCTTCAGCGCTCTCTAAAGAGCGTGAAAAGACAATTTTGTTAAGGGAGTCAAATGCGCGAGCAAATTCGTTCGATGCTTTGTCCATATTCTGGTTTTTTGCGACTTCAGGCCAAAAAGGAACCATCAATTGATAGGTCTTACGCCCAAAGACGCCCAGGTCAACACTCCGCAGGAGCTGCGTGAAGTATTCATGTGTTTCATCATCAGCAAACTGTTTGGCGTGGTCGACACAGCCATCCAGGGTAATGTTGATTGCGAAGATTACATTTCTCATTGGATTGTCCTGACCCCCTCTTATGTGCCAGCGCTTATGAGGGATTGAGGCCTTGCGCGCTGGATCGTTTTCCTATCTCACCAGCGCGCTGCTTCCATGCCTTTCAGCTGCTTCCGTCGTGTCCTCCGTCAGTTAAACGGGCGCACCTCGACCGGCGCCCGACAGGCGACGGCGGCCTTACGCCCCCACGCCAGCGCCTCGTTCAGGTCAGCGGCTTCCAGCACCCAAAAACCGCCGATGTGTTCCTTGGTCTCCAGATACGGCCCGTCGGTGATGAGCACCTTACGGTCGGGCCGCGCCCGCAGCGACTTTGCGCTGCTTGCCGGGCGCAGGCCGCCGACGAAAACGGTGACACCAGCAGCCTGCATCTCGGCGTTGAGCGCGTCGATATCGCGGTGCATCGCTTCGTCCTCTGCGGACGGGTTGTAGTCGTCGGGGTGGTGAATAGCAACCAAATACTGCGTCATGATTTCTCCTATAGCAGCCTTCGAGCCAGCAGCACAGCCTTGGGCGTTGCATCGTTCATCCTATAGTCGTCGCGCACAGAGAAAATATTATTTTTCAGCATTATTTTCCCTCCTGAGAATGGGACTTTGGGCGCAGGCCGTCCTTCCGCGTGCGGCGTTCTGCCGTCGTCGCTGCTCACTTACCTCTCATCTGTCCGTTCAAATCTGCCGCTCAGTTGCTAGTCGGTTGACGGTTGGAAGAATATCTCTCGTACCTCGACCTGCCCCCGAGTGGCGGCGACGCCTTTGCGCGCCCACGCCAGCGCCTCGTCCATGTCAGCGGTTTCCAATATCCAAAAACCGCCTATGTGCTCCTTGGTCTCAAGATAGGGCCCGTCGGTGATGAGGACCCCGCCATCGGGCTGCGGACGCAGCGACTTCGCGGACCCAAGGCCGCAAGCGAATTTCCTGACGCCGGCAGCAATCATCTCTTTGTTGAGCGCGTGGATCTCGCGGCCCATCGCTTCGTCCGCTTGGGACGGGTCGAAGTCGTCGGGGAGGTAACCAGCAACCAAATATTGCGGCATGATTTCTTAATCTCCTTTAACGGTTTTCGGCCGAGCCCGCTTGCCCCGCCTTCACCATATAGTCGAACGGCCGCACCGGAATTCGACAGACCGCTCAAAAAGAATTCTATTTTTTCTTCTCTTATTTCAACTATTTCAACTGCGGAATCCGCTCTTGCAGGAATTGCCGCTAGGGTCCCTGCTGGGTCAGCGCCAGAGCTTTCTCATAAGAGGACCGAGCCTCGGCCGAGCCTGCGGCACATATCGGCACGGGCAGAATGCGCCAGGTAATAATCGGCCAGTTCGCCCCACAATTCAGTGGCCCGCCACTGCGCCGATCGAGGTGGTTTGCAACGGGACAATAAGCACTAGGTCTCGTAAACGCGTTTATCGCCACCAACTCCTGAGGCGGGGTTTTTAGGGGGCGGTACGGCAAATTCCCCTAGCGGGCGGGAAAAACCGCCCTGCGAGGCTGCTATTCGGTTTTGCGAAAGCCTAGCCACGACGCTAGGCTACTACGGAAAACGGCATATGTAAAGGATATTTTATATATTGCAGATACTTGACATATACTGCCAAACGCTCTATGCTCCGGTCATGCACAAACCAAGGGTTGTCTGCACGCTGAAACAGACTGTCAAGCGCAGGGGGTTGTCACTATACAAACTGCGCCAAAAATCCGGGATAAGCTACCCAACCATCTGGGCTATGTATCACAACAGGACGAGAATGCTGCGGTTTGACACTCTCGAAAAACTGTGCCGCGCACTTGGCTGCCTACCGAAAGATCTGCTTCGACTGGAACCTGTCAGGTTTCCACGGTTAAGGCGCATCCAAAGATTCCCACGCATCTAGATCCCCCAGTTCTTAGGTTCGTTTGCCCAGTGACCTTAATTGACCTCCCTCTACACATGTGCCAGCACATGTGGCCTCGGATTTGCTCAGCCAAATTCAGCGCACATGCATATGTAATGAATGAAAT
>JBOGNS010000357.1:0-7536 GCA_050747305.1 Candidatus Acidiferrales bacterium
AAATACTTACCCCACCGGCGCCAAGTAATAGTTCGCCACCCATTTGCCGAGTTCCACCAGTGCCGGCGGCAGCGCCGGCACGCCATCCAGCGCCTCCGCAATCTCGCGGATGGTTTTCTCTGTGCGCTCTGTGTCTCCGTGTCCTCTGCGTTGATGTTTTGCTTTTGCGATTTGATCGCCGAAAGGTGTACTGCTTTTCTCCCCGGGCGTGTGCCCCCAGCCTGGCGGCGCGCCATCGCGAGTTTCCACGACCACGCCCACCATCGCCCGCCGCCGAAACGGCACGATCACACGGCTCCCAACTTCCACCCGACCGTTCATCGCAGCGGGAATCGCGTAGGTAAACGTCCGCCGCAGCGGCACCGCCACCGCCACTTCGCAATACTTCGCCATAAACGCAGCTAGTGTATCAGTTGAGGAAAAACTTACCGCAGAGGACGCGGAGAGCGCAGAGGAGGGACAGTTCTGGGGTCTGCGTTCTGAGTTACGGTTATCACTTCTTCTTCGGCGGCAACGGCAATCCCAGTTCAACCATCGCGAGCTGGAGATCTTTCCACACATCGGCCTTTGAGGGCGGATTGCGCAGGCAGTAGGCCGGATGATACGTCACCAGCAGCTTCGAAGACTTGTGCTCGAACCACTGCCCGCGCAGCCGGCCCATGGATTGGTTCGTATTCAGCAGCATCTTCGCCGCTACGCTGCCCAGGCACACGATCACCTTCGGCCGGATCACATCGAGCTGCCGCATCAGATACGGCGAGCATGTGGCAATCTCGTCGGGCTCCGGCGTGCGATTCTCCGGCGGGCGACACTTCACCACGTTACAGATGTACACATCGTCGCGCTTCAGCCCCATAGCCTCGATCATCTGCGTGAGCAACTGACCTGCGCGGCCCACAAACGGGATGCCTTGCGCATCTTCCTCCGCGCCCGGGCCTTCGCCCACAAACACCAGCTCCGCGCGCGGGTTGCCGACGCCGAAAACGATGCGACTCCGTTTGCGATGCAGCTTGCAGCGCGTGCAATCAGGACCAATGTCCTGCTGGATGCGCTCCAGCGTGTCGCCCTCGATGCGATCCACCGCATCGAACAGCCCCGCCGCTTTCGGCGGCACGCCCGGCCGAACCTGAGCGACAACCGACGGCACGAATGTAGCGCCGGCCTTCAGGCCGGCATCTGTGCGCGCAGTCGTTGCAGCCGCCGAGAGTGCTGGCCCTGCTAGACGCCCCTCGCACGCACCCGCGCGACCGCGATAGAAATCAGAGATACCGATATCTCGGTAATACTTGAGGCGGGCTTCGATCTTGCCGAGAGTTTCAGGTTTCATTGCGAGGCCGCGCGAAGCGCAGCTGTCGCGCGCTTCGAACGCGCAAAACTTGAGTGCGGCGGCTCGACGTGCGGCGGCTCGACGCCGCTTTCTTGCCGGTGCGGCTCACAGTCTTACTGCCGATTGCGCAAGCGCATCACTTCATCCAGCACGCGCAGCGCGACTTCATACTTGCTCATCTGCGGCAGGTCCACCTGCCGGCCGTCGCGCGCGAAAATCGAAACCACATTGGTGTCGCCGTCAAATCCCGCGCCCTCCGCGGTGACATCGTTGGCGACCATCAGGTCCACATTTTTCGCGGCGAGTTTCTCGCGCGCGTGCGCGGCCACGTCACCCGTCTCGGCCGCAAATCCCACCAGGATGCGCGAGCCTTTGCGCCGCGCCACGTCGGCGAGGATATCCGGCGTGGGTTCCAGCTCGAGGGTCATGCGTTCGCGCGCGCTGCGCTCGATTTTTTTCGTCTCCGGCGCCACCGGACGATAGTCCGATACCGCCGCGGCTTTCACCACCACGGTGGCCGCTTCCGCGTGCTTCAGCACCGCGCGATGCATCTCCTCCGCCGTGGTTACGCGCACCAACTCCGCGCCCTCCGGCGGCTCCAGGGCCACCGGCCCGCTCACCAGGATCACGCGCGCGCCGCGACGCAGCGCCGCTTCCGCCATGGCATAGCCCATCTTGCCCGACGAGCGATTCGTGAGATAGCGCACCGGGTCGATCTCTTCGCGCGTCGGCCCGGCGGTGACCAGCACCGTTTCGCCATCCATGTCGCGGCGAATGCCGAGTATTTCGCGCACCGCGCGCACAATCGCTTCCGTGCCCGCCAGCCGTCCGGCGCCGGTCATCCCGCAAGCCAGATAGCCTTCATCCGGCGCCACCACGTGCACCCCGCGCGCGCGCAGCATCGCCAGATTATCCTGCGTCGCCGCGTGCTCCCACATGTTGACGTTCATCGCCGGCGCCACAATCACCGGCACTTTCGTGGCCAGATATAGCGTGGTGAGAAAATCGTCGGCGATTCCATTCGCCATCTTCGCGATGATGTCCGCGGTGGCGGGAGCGATCACCAGCAGCCGGATGCGCTGCGCCACCGCGATGTGCTCGATGGCGCTCTCCACGTTTGCCGGCCCGCCGCTCTCCGGCGCGAACATGTCGGTGATCACCTTCTGCCCGGTGATGGCCGCAAAGGTGAGTGGCTGGATGAACTGCTGCGCGCTGCGCGTCATCAGCGCCTGCACGCGCAAGCCTTCCTGTTGCAGGCGGCGCGCAAGCTCCGCCGCCTTGTATGCGGCGATGCCTCCCGTGACTCCGAGTGCGACGTGCATGGTGGGCCGGTTCAGCGGCGGCGGCTTCCTTGTTCCTCGCCTTCAGGAACTTCCGGCACTTCGTATTCCAGCAGGCCGTGGCTCAATTCTTCCTGCGCGATGCGCGTGGCCTTGCGCGAGCGCGAATCCAGCAGCGGCCGCGCGCCATCCTGGAGCTGCCGCGCGCGCTTGGCTGCCACGATCACGTACACAAACTTGCTCACCGGCGCACTCTTCTCAGACGCCATCGCCGTCTCAGCCTCCGAATGTCTCAAGAATTTTCCGAATCCGACGTTCATTGTCCGCGGTACGGCTGCGCGCGGCCGTCGCAATCGCCTGCACTTCGCGGCCGGCGCGCTCTACGTCGTCGTTCACAACAAAAAAATCATACGCGCTGTACCGCTTGATCTCGTCTTCGGCGCGCTCGAGCCGCTGGCGAATTTCCTGATCCGAATCCTCACTGCGTTCGCGCAGCCGCTTCTCCAGCTCTTCGCGCGACGGCGGCAAGATGAAAATCATCACTGGCGCATTGATTTTCTTGCGCACCTGATCGGCGCCTTGCACATCGATTTCCAGCACCAGGTCTTGCCCGCCGGCCCGCGCCTGCTCCAGCCATTTTTTCGGCGTGCCATACCACTGCTTGCCGAAAACCTGCGCGCACTCCAGAAACTCTCCCGCGTCCGCCATGCGCTGGAATTCCGTCTGGGTCACGAAATTGTACCACTCCCCGTTCTTCTCCGTAGGGCGCGGCGGCCGCGTAGTAAACGACACGGAAAAGAGCATCCTGGGCAGCTCCAGCACCTTTTTCACCAGCGTGGATTTCCCGCTGCCCGAGGGCCCGGATATGACGAACACCAGCGGCTCGTGTGAGTTCATTCCACGTTCTGCGCCTGCTCGCGCAGCTTTTCGATTTCCGACTTCACTTCCAGCGCCAGCTCGGTGATAGCCAGCGCTTCCGCCTCCACGCCGGGCGTTTTCGAGAGCATGGTGTTGGCCTCGCGCTGCATCTCCTGCAACAAGAAATCCAGCTTCTTGCCGGTTTCGCCCTCGCCGCTCATCAGCTTGTCGAATTGCCGCAGGTGACTTTCCAGGCGAGCGACCTCTTCGCTGATATCGCCGCGCTCCGCCATCAGCGCCGCTTCCTGCGCCAGCCGCGCGGGGTCAATCCCCGCGCTGCCTAACAACTCCGTGAGCCGCGATTCCAGCCGCCGCGCATATGCGGGACGCAGCACCGCCGCCAGCTCGGCGATGCGCACCGCGTGCGCGCGAATCTGCTTCACGCGCGCAAGCATGTCGTCCGCCAGCGCGCGACCCTCTTGCCGTTGCATCTCCTCCAGCCGCGCGACCGCATCCTCCAGGCACGCCATCACCGCCGCGCCCACGCGCTCGCTCTCTGTTTCGGTTAGCATGTCCGGCGACGCAATCACACCCGGCAGGCGCAACACGCCGGCCAGATCCAGCTCGCTCGCCACACCGAACTCGTCCTTCAGCTCACGCGCCACTTTCATGTACGCCGCAGCCGCCTCGCGGTTCACGTGCACCGCCGATTCGCCGGTCTGCTCGAAGTATACGGAGACATCCACGTGCCCCCGCCGCAGCCGCTGCCGCAGCGCCTGCCGCAATTGCGGCTCGAGCGACTCCAATCCGTCCGGCAGGCGCATGCGCAGATCGAGGAACCGGTGATTCACGCTGCGCAGGTTCACGCGCACGCTCCAGCCATTGCGCTCCGCGCGCGCCTGCGCAAACCCCGTCATCGATCGCACTGCCTGCTTCATTTTCTCGCGCCCTTGGTGTCAGAGAGGCGGCTGACAGCCGACAGCTAGCTAACAGCTAGCTCACAGCAAGACTCAACCTTGTCTCTTTGCTCTTGCCTGCCTTGTCCCATAATCCTCTACTCGCGGGCCTGAGTTCTGAGTTCTGCGTTCTGCGTTCTAAGTTCGTCCGCGAACTGCAAATCATACAGCCGCGCATAGGCCCCGCCGCGCGCCAGCAATTCCTCGTGCCGGCCCATCTCGCGAATCGTGCCGTCTTCCAGCACGATAATCTTGTCCGCGCGGCGAATCGTCGACAGCCGGTGGGCAATCACAAACACCGTGCGCCCGGCCATCAGGTTCGCCAGCGCCCGTTGCACCAGCAGCTCCGACTCCGAATCCAGCTCCGAAGTCGCCTCATCCAGAATCAGGATGGGCGAATCTTTCACCCATGCGCGGGCAATTGCAATCCGCTGCCGCTGCCCGCCACTGAGCCGCTGCCCGCGGTCGCCGATCAGCGTGTCATACCCTTTGGGCATGGCGGAGATGAAGTCATGCGCCATCGCCGCTTCCGCTGCCGCTTCCACCCGCTTCACCGGCATATCCGGACGCCCGTAGCAGATATTGTTCCACACCGTGTCGTTGAAGAGGATGTTCTCCTGGGTCACGATGGCCATCTGCTCGCGCAGCGAACGCAGTGTGACGTCGCGCAAATCGTGCCCGTCAATGCGCACCGTGCCGGAAGTCGGCACATGAAAACGCGGAAGCAGATTTACCAGCGTAGTCTTGCCCGCGCCGCTCAGCCCGACCAGCGCCACCACTTCCCCCGCCCGTACGCGCATGCTGATCCCGCGCAGCACTGGCGGCCCGCCGTCCGGATAAGTGAAGCTGACGTTCTCGAACTCGACGCCTTGCGAAAGGGCCGGCAAGGTTTTCGCGCCCGCCGCATCCGTCACTTCCACCGGCAGTGTCAGCAAGGCTGTAAATCCTCCGCTGGCCCCGAGCGCCTGCTGGAACTGGTGGTAAATCCCGCCCAAGCGCTTCACCGGCTCGTACACCTTGAACAGCACATACAGAAACGCCATCAGCGTGCCCGTGGTCATCACGCCGTAGCGGATTTGATCGCGCGCGTAGAGCACAACAAACACGATCACCACCGCGCCCAGCAACTCCATCAGCGGCGACGTGAGCGCGTGCGCGCGCACCCAGCGCATGTTTTCGCGCAAAAGCCGCCGAGCCGTCTTGCCGAACTTTTCCGTTTCGAAGCGCTCCATGCCAAACGCTTTCACCACGCGGTTGCCGCTGATGGTTTCCTGCAGGATTTGGCTCAAGTCCGCCAGCCGCGATTGGCTCGAGGTCACAGCCGCGCGAATCCTTCGCCCCAGCCGCCCCACCGGCAGCACCACCAGCGGCAGCAACAGCAGCGAGCCCAGCGCCAGCCGCCAGTCCAAGTGCACCAGCACCAGAATCAGCACCACCAGCGTGAACGATTGCCGGAAAAAATCCGCCAGCCACTCCGAAAGGGCCGCGCGCACGCGCTCGATGTCGCTGATCACCGCGCTCATCAGCCGGCCGGTGGCGTGCTCCTGAAAAAATCCCACCGGTAAATGAATCAGCCGCGCATAGACCTGATTGCGCAAATCAGTGACCGCTGCGTGGCCTACATACTGGATGTTGGTGTTGCCGAAGAACTCCGCGAGGCCCTTGATCAAAAACAAGGCGAACAGCGAGATGGCAAACACGGTCCACGGATGCTGGATGTGCGCCGGAAAAAAGTCGTTGAGGTAAATCATCTGCCCGCTGAACGGCGACGCCACCAGCGGCACCCCCGCGCCGCTTCCCAGCGGATTCAGCACGCGGTCCACCAGCGGAATGATCATCAGCGCCGTCAAGCCTTCGGCCAGCGCCACAAGGCCCATGAGCACCACGGCTACACTCAGCCGCCCCGAGTACGGCCGCACGTACCCCAGCAGCCGCCTCATCTCGCTCCTTTGCTCCGGCGCCTCAGCCATCTCTCTTCATCCAACTTTTTGGTTCCGACGACTACCTATCTATTGCGCTTCCCAGCTTCGGGAATGATCCTAAATTAGTTCTGAGTTCTGAGTTCTGAGTTCCTAAACCACTGACCGCTCCACATCCCGGTGTACGACTTTCGTCTCATAGCCATGCCGCGCCAGCGCCCGCGCAATCACTTCGGCCATCATCACCGAGCGATGCCGCCCGCCCGTGCATCCGAAGGCCACCGTCAAATAACTTTTCCCTTCATGGATATAGTGCGGGAGCAAATACATCAGCAATCCCTGCACGCGCCGCAGAAACTCACCGGTTTGCTTAAAAGATCGCACATAGCGTTTCACGCGCGCGTGGCGCCCGTCGTAAGGGCGCAGCCGGCGCACAAAATGCGGATTGGGGAGGAAGCGCACGTCGAACACCAAATCCGCATCGTTGGGCACGCCGAAGCGGTAGCCGAAGCTTACCGTACTGACCAGCATCGGGCGCGCCTTGGGGTCATCGAAGCGATCAATGATGAACCGGCGCAGCTCGTGTACATTGAATTTTGTCGTATCGATGACGGCGTCCGCCAGCTCGCGGATGGGCGCCATCACCTGCTGCTCTCGGCGGATGCCGTCGCGCACCGAAACCCGGCTGCCCATCGGATGCGGCCGCCGCGTCTCGCTGAACCGCCGGATCAGCGCGTCCTCAGAGGCTTCGACAAATACCAGGGTGGCCGGATGATCCCGCCGCAAGCGCTTGTAGATCGCCGGCAGCTTGCGCAATTGCCGGCCTTCACGCGCATCCACCAGCAACGCCGCGCGCTGCGCCACGCCATTCTCCGAATACAGCTCGCTGAAATGCGGAATCAGTTCTACCGGAAGATTATCGATGCAGTGGAAGCCCAGGTCTTCGAAGGTTTTCAGCACCGACCCTTTGCCCGAGCCGGAGAGCCCGGTCAGCAACACCAGTTGCCGAGGCGCCGGCGCTGCTTTACGTTTCGCCATCGGCTACGTTTTCACTCGACGCTGATGCGTGCTGGAGATGCGCATGTCTTCCCGGTACTTGGCCACGGTTCGCCGCGTGACGTGGATGCCTTCTTCGTCCAGCCTCTTCGCAATCTGCTCGTCGGTGAGCGGCCTCGAGGTATCTTCTTCCTCGATCA
>JBOGNS010000358.1:0-5239 GCA_050747305.1 Candidatus Acidiferrales bacterium
AGCCAGCGCATTCTGCTTCAGCAGATACCCAACCGACGGCACCACCAGCATGGCGATCAGCCAGCGGTCATTTCGGCTCGTCGCATGTTGCACCAGAAGCCAGAACGCAAAGCAATGCAGCGCGAGGGCCAGCGCATCGGTGTGCAGCGTGATCACCCAAGGATTGACATCCTCGTCGGTCGCGACGAGGAAGAGAATCGGCACCCAGAAGGACATCCACCAGTTCGCATAGCGCGTCTGGGGCCGCAGGTGACGAAGCAGCGCGCGCAGCGCACACGCCACAAACAGAACCCCCGCCAGCAAAAATAACTGCTGCGCCGCGCGCATCGCGGGAATCGACGTAGCCATCCCTGCGATTTTCACCGCACCGTAGGTGAGCAGTGCGGCCAGCGGAGGATAGGCGAACGCGTTTCCGTCCTGCACCGGGGTAAACAGCGGCTCGCCTGCCCGGAAGCGAATGATGAAGTCGAGAAACGGGCTCTCGGACCAGCCCAGAATGTCGGCAGGAAAGAGAAGTAACGGCAGAACGTGACGGAAGTACAAAAAGACGAAGAAACTTGCCATCAGGCTGAGCGCCAGGATGCCACCTAAGCTCGGAACCTTACGCGCGGCCTCCGGCGTGTGGCATGCCAGCATCGCCCCCGCAGCCAGCAAAAGCACCGAGCCCAGCAACAGCATGGCGGGAACCAAATTGCTTTGCGTGCGCCGTCCGAAGCCGTCGTTAACGCCGAGAGCGTAAGCCACCACGCCAATCAGCAGCGCAACGGCTGCCGCCATCGCGCTGGCGATTACTAAGCGCCGCCAAATAGCCGGCTTCATCTTGCAGCGTCAACCAACCACAATCGGGATTTTGCAACATGAACCCGTGGCCCGCCGGAACACCCTAGACTCGAATAGTAAGCCTTTTATATCAAAATCGTCGTTAATACAAGCCTTTTTAATCCGAGCGGCGGCGTATAAAGGCAAACGAGCAACCCTTGGTCTCAGCGAGCAACCACCCTTGGTCTCAGCGAATCCCTGGGACTTCCGCACCCGGCAGGCACTCCTCATCATCGCGGGGGGAACGCGCATGGGCGCCAAATGGGCCCACGACCGCATGATTTCGCACACAGCCAGACCGCAAAGAAAGCTGCAAGAGATGCCGCGCCTCCCGTTCTAACCACAGGGCAGGAGGTCCCTCCTATGAAGCAGCGATCGTACTCAGAATGGCGATTCCTAGGGTTTGCAGCAGCGGCCATGGTACTGGCCGTGGCCCTTTTCCTGGCCGCGGGCACGCTGGCGCAGCAAGGGCGGGTGCTCGAGCCGGTAAGAGAAGTGCCTCGGGCGACTGCGCCGGGCGGCGGCAATTGGGACGTGCTCGACCCAGTGCGCTACGAGAATCTCAGCGTATTCCCCGTGGTAGCGCGGCAGCAGTTCGATACCGCAGGCTTCCTGACGCTGGATGAAGGGCTGGCGTCGGGCGAGGTGCTGGTCACCGAACGCGGCAGCGAAGAGCTGCGACGGACGCGCGGCCCCGATCCATCGGGGCGCGGCCCCCATCCGACTTATCCGCCGCATGTGCAGGTTCGCCAAAGCGGAGCTACGGTGAACACGCTGGTGCTGGTGAACCGCAGCAAGCGCCCGTTGTTGCTGCTGGCGGGCGAAGTGGTCACCGGCGGCAAGCAGGACCGCGTAATCAGTAAAGACCGCATCGTGCCGCCGGGCGCGGAGCCGCTGCCGTTGGATGTATTCTGCGTCGAGCGCGGCCGCTGGTCTGCGGGCAACGCCTTCAAGGCCGCAAACCTGATGGCGCATCCTAGCGTCCGCGAAAGAGCCGCGGTGGCAAAGGATCAAAGCCAAGTGTGGGACGCAGTGCGTCGCGGCAGCACATCAGATCAGGCGCGCGACTATGCCTACAGCGCGCCCGCCGGCACACCACCTGCGGCCGCTCCGCGCATGTCGGCGGAAGGTTTGGGGCGCGTGATCGAAAGTGAAGCGCGCAGCGAATCCTATGCCCGCGTATACCAATCACCGACCGTGGTTGCCACGGTGGATAGCTTCGCCGCAGAAGTGGAGCGGCGCTTTCGCGAAGCCACGAAGGGCGAGCGCGTCGTTGGCGTCGTGGTGGCCTACGGCGGGGAAGTGGCGTGGAGCGACACCTTCGCGTCCGACGCGCTCTTCCGCCGCTACTGGCCCAAGTTGCTGCGCAGCTATGTGGTCGAAGCCGTGGCACGGCCGCGCCTGCAAGAGAAAGCATCGCTGGCCGATGCGCAAAGGTTTCTCGCGCCGCTCGAGGGCCGCGAGCAAATCGAAACCGAGCCGGGCGTCTATCGCTGGCGCGAAATCACCGAAGGCCGGCAGGCGCAGATCGAGATCGAGTCCCTGCTCGGCAAGGCGTTCACGCTGCATCGCGTGAAGGTGCAACGAACGAGTTGAAGCGTGAAAGGTTGAATGTTGGAACGTTGAAGGCCAGAGGTCGAGGTGAACGAATCGGCGGCAGGCGCCGTCTGATTTAGGCGCGCCGGGATACGAGCCCCGCGGGGGTGCGAAGCATCACTTCCCAGCCCCGCGGGGGTGCGAGCCATCACTTTCCCAGCCCCGCGGGGTGCGAGCCATCACCTTCCCAGCCCCGAGGCTCCTGCCTCGGGGCTTACACCGCAAAATAGCGCCAGCAACCGGCCAAAATGGCGCAAGATGTCAGGCCATTGATGGCGCTTTCCCTTCACAGGCAGGGTTGCATTAGAATAGTGGCCCCCTTGGTGGAGTGACACGCAGGGGACTGCAAGGAGAAGCTCGAATGACTGAGTACGCGCATCCGGAAGTGCTGGTGACTACGCAGTGGGTGGCTGACAATCTGGACAATCCCAAAGTTCGTCTGGTCGAGGTGGACGTGGACACTACCGCCTACGATCAGGGACACCTCGCCGGCGCGGTCGGCTGGAACTGGCAAAGCCAGTTGCAGGACGGCGTCCGCCGCGACTTGATTGACAAAGCGGGCATCGAGGATTTGCTCGGCCACTCCGGGATCGCCAACGACACCACGGTAATCCTCTACGGCGACAACAACAACTGGTTCGCGGCCTGGGCCTTCTGGCAACTGAAGTATTACGGCCATCAGGACGTGCGATTGATGAACGGCGGACGCAAGAAGTGGATGGATGAGAAGCGTCCCACCACAACCGACAAGCCGAGCGTCAAGCCGGCTTCCTACCAAGCGAAAGAGCCGGACAACAACATCCGCGCATTGCGCAATCAGGTCTACGACGTGGTGGACAAGCGCTCCAACGCGCAACTGGTGGATGTGCGCTCGGTGGATGAGTTCACCGGCAAGGTGATTGCTCCCCCGGGCATGACCGAAACCGCGCAGCGCGGCGGCCACATCCCCGGCGCCGCCAATATTCCCTGGTCCCAGGCGGTGGCGGAAGACGGCACCTTCAAATCCGCCGATCAACTCCGCGACCTCTACGGCGCCAAAGGCGTGCGCGGCGACAACGAAGTGATCGCCTACTGCCGCATCGGCGAGCGCAGCTCCCATACCTGGTTCGCGCTCAAATACCTGCTCGGCTTCGACAAGGTGCGCAACTACGACGGCTCCTGGACCGAGTGGGGCAACCTGGTCGGCGCGCCCATCGAAAAGGAAATGGCCGCCGCCGCGCGCTAGCTGTAGCACAGGGTTTCAGCCTGTGCTGCAAAACTCCGGCTAAAAGCCGCACAGGAAGCCTGCGCCACCTGAGGCAGGAGCCAAGCGGCAGCTACCATAAGAGAACAGAGAAAATGAAAAAGGGGGCGAGTAGGTTAGCTCGCCCCTTTTTTCTTGCGCACTCGGCCGGCCAAAAAGGCCGGCACACGCGCGCTCGCTTCCGACATGGTTTAGACCAGTTTGGTATTGACAAATGGATTATATAAGGCGCACATTACCTGCCACGGCGTGGGAGAAGTTGAAGTTACTGACCCAGGCCACGACCCCTTGGCCACACGTCCTACCGGAGGTCGCAAATGACGCGAATCCTTTCTGCCTACGGCAAAAGACAAATCGGCGCAATGGCCGGCTTCGTCCTTCTGGTGACGATTCACGCCAGCGCGCAAGGCCCCCTTCCGTCACAGCAACAACCTACGTCGCCCGCAAGGCAGGAAGAAATCGACTTCCGCACCGAAGGAATCGATCTCAAGACGCAGGAGCGGTTGCTTGATTTTCTGAACCGCGCGCAATTCCCGGAGCCAATCGCGCGCGCCCTCGGAGTGGAAAAGCAAGTCGCAGCCCAAATCCTCGCTCATCGCCGGCGGTTTGGCCCTTTCGGCTACCGGCGTCTCGAGGAAATCAGACCTTTTTGGCGGCTTCCGCAGCGTTTGCGCGACCGGATCATCGCCTTGTTCGGTCCCGCGGTGTTCGGCGAATGGCACACGCTGCCCTACGACTTACAGCGGCCGAATGGAACCACTTTTTCCGCTGCTCATGCGGCCATGCTTCACACCGGCAAAGTACTGTTCTTTCCGGAGTTCGATTCCACCGAAACGTTGTTGTGGGATCCGGCCAATGAGGCCACGCCGGTGTTCAGCTTTCCCGACAATCAGCCTGGAGACTTCCTTTTCTGTAGCGGCCACAGCTTCCTTTCCGATGGCCGGCTGCTGGCCGTGGGTGGCGGCGGGAATTTCGTCAGCAATGCGAAGAACACGGCTTGGAAATTCGACCCGGACGCGGGAACCAACGGCGTCTGGCAGCAAACGTCGCAGAATATGGCCTTCCAGCGCTGGTATCCGACGGCCGTCACCTTGGGCTACCCCTACGTGCTCGTCGCGGGGGGAGTTTTCGGATCTTCCGTGCAGGTCACGAAGCTGGAAATCTACAACGAGGCCACCGACACCTTTGCTCAGGTGAATGGCCCGCCCGCTTCACCCACCGCCGCCGACCACGAGTTCCCGGAAACTTATCCCGGACTGCATTTGCTGCCGAGCGGAAAAGTCCTCTACACTCACACCGGCTTTGGCCACAGCTTCCTGCCCACCGAGTCGCACATGACTGCGTCCTACCTGGAATTGACCGGTCCCGCCACCGGATCCTGGACGACAATGACCAGCGATATGACCTATCCCGACCGCACCGAAGGCATGTCGGTCCAGATCCTGGGCCCGGAACCAAAGGGAAAAGGCAAGGAGCGCGCATCTCGTGTCGTCGTTTTCGGCGGCGGCAATCCGGAAGACGAAGCGCGCCCTCGGGCCGAAGCCATCGATACCACCTCTCTTTCACCGTCCACCCCATGGT
>JBOGNS010000359.1:0-2613 GCA_050747305.1 Candidatus Acidiferrales bacterium
GCCGGAACTGACTTCATGTCCGCCATTTTTTCGCTGGTGCGAAAACGGGTCAGCAGTTCATGCGCCATGGCGGCGGAGTGTTTCTCGATCATGTCAATCAGCTTGTGCGCGTTCATTCTACGGCGCCTCCCTTAATTTAGATGAAGCAAACGGTTACACGGGTTAGCCATAAAACGATCGTGCGGCCTGCCCACAACACCGAGAAGCGCGAATGGAAGCAACTAATTTAGTGCGTCTAAGCCGCGCTGCGGCGCATAGCCAGCACCGCATTGAGCCCGCCGAAGGCGAAGGAATTCGACAGCGCGCACTCCACCGGCGTGGCGCTGACGTCGCGCGCCTGGTTCGGCACCACGTCAAGATCGCACTCGGGATCTGCCTCGGTGAAATTTGCCGTCGGCGGCAGGGTGCTTTCGTGCAGGGCGAGCAGGGTGGCTACCGCTTCGATGGCGCCCGCCGCGCCCAGCGCGTGTCCGTGCATGGATTTGGTGGAGCTTACCGCGAGTCGCTCGGCGTGCGTGCCAAACACGCAGCGGATGGCGCGCGTTTCGGTCGGGTCGTTTACCGGTGTGCCCGTGCCGTGCGCATTGATGTAGCCCACTTGCTCCGGCGCCATCGCGGCATCGCGCAATGCCGCGCGCATCGCCGCCGCCGCGCCATCTGCTGAGGGCTGCGTGATGTGGTGCGCGTCGCTGGACATGCCGAAGCCGGCCAGCTCGGCATAGACCCGCGCACCGCGCGCCTGCGCCGCCTCCAGCGGCTCGAGCACCAGCATCGCCGCGCCTTCGCCCAGAATCATCCCCCGGCGATCTTTGGAGAATGGACGGCAAGTGTCCGGCGCGATCACGCGCATCCCTTCCCACGCCCGCAGCGACGTGTACGTGATGGGCGCTTCACCGCCGCCGGCGATGGCCGCCTCCGCTTCACCGTTCTGCACAGCGCGCAGTGCTAACCCGATGGCGTGATTCGCGGATGAACATGCAGACGAGATCGTGTACCCCGGGCCGGTGATCCCGAATTCGATGCAAATGTGGCTGGCGCCCGCGTTGGCCATGCTGCGCGGAATGGTCAGTGGGTGGACGCGCGCGCCTCTTCGGAGCAGGCCCTCATAGCCCGCCTCTTCCGTTGTCTGTCCGCCCATCGAAGAGCCGGTGACTACCGCGGTGCGCTCGCGCAACTCGGGCGTGAGCGCCAGGGCCGCATCGCTGAGCGCTTCGCGCGCCGCCACCAGCGTGAACTGTGCGAAGCGATCAAGCAGGCTAAGCTTCGCCGGATCGAAATGCTGCGCGCCGTCCCAGTCGTGCACCTCAGCCGCGTTGGCGAAGCGCAAGCCGCTCCCGTCGGCGAGTGTGATCGGCGCAATCCCGCTCCGGCCTTCACGCAGCGCGTTCCAGAACTCGGCGCGGTTGCGCCCGCAGGCGCAAATCACTCCGGCGCCGGTGATGGCCACGCGCCGCCGCATGCGGTCAGTTCACCGGCGCTGCGCCGGCCAGTTCGCCGCGCAGCATGCGGATGCCGTCAATGATGTCCTGCACCGTGCGCAACGAACGCACCTTTTCGTCGGGAATGGAAATCTGGAAGGCTTCTTCGAGGTCAAACACCATGGTCACCGCGTCCAGCGAATCCACGCCCAACTCTTCCAGTGATTGCGCGGCGCTGACCCGCTCCCGCGGAATCTTTTTCACCGCAGCGATGGCTTGCAGCACCCGATCTGTCACCACGTCCGCCATGGTCCTCCCGCGTGGAATCGCTCGACTGCCGCGCCTCATCCGGTATACTTGCCCCGCGACGGCAATGGCGGCGCGTGTAGCGGCGACCTTTAGGTCGCCATCCTGCTACGTCGCCATCTCTGATCGCCGTCCGCACGCGCCGTGGCGACCTAAAGGTCGCCGCCACAGATGTCCTCTGCCGCACAATCCGGCTCGCATCCTGCCATAACCGTGGCGGCCACCGCCACAGCCGTCCCCGAGTATGCCATCACCCGCGAAGATGTGAAGTACTACTTCCAGCGCGTCTTCCACGTGGACGACGCGCGCGCCAACGCCATGATGGCCATCGTGGACAACGCGCAGGTCAAGCGCCGCTACTGCATCCATCCCATCGACTACATCGTCGAAGCGCGCCCGCTGGCGCGCATCACCGAAGAATACATCGAGCATTCCATCCGGCTGGGGCAGCGCGTGGCGTGCAAGGCGCTGGATCGCGCGCGCCTTCAGCCCTCTGCGATTGATCTGCTCATCACCGTTTCCTGCACCGGCGTGATGATCCCGTCGCTCGACGCTCATCTCATCAACCGGCTTGGCTTCCGCGCCGATGTGCGCCGCCTGCCCATCACCGAACTGGGTTGCGCCGCCGGGGCCGCCGCGCTGGGCCGCGCGCACGATTTTCTTCGCGCCTTCCCGCAGGGCAACGTGCTGCTGGTTGCCGTAGAAATTCCCAGCCTCACCTTCCAGCGCGGGAATAATTCGCAAGCCAATCTGATTTCTTCGATTCTTTTCGGCGACGGCGCCGCGGCCGCGGTCATCACCGGCGGCCACGCCAACGGCAGCGGCGTGCGCGTGCTCGGCACAGAGAGCTATCTGTTTCCGCACTCGATTGATGCGATGGGCTTCGACC
>JBOGNS010000360.1:0-3209 GCA_050747305.1 Candidatus Acidiferrales bacterium
AAGCGCTCGCGCATCAGCCGCGCCCACAGCCGCCGCGCCGCGCGGAATTTTGCAATCTCCTCCAGCAGGTCGTTGTGCGCGTTGAAGAAAAACGAAAGCTGCGGCGCAAACTCATCCACCTGCAAGCCCGCATCGAGCGCCGCCTGCACGTACGCGATACCGTCGGCCAGCGTGAATGCCACTTCCTGGTCGGCGGTCGAGCCGGCCTCGCGAATGTGGTAGCCGGAAATCGAAATCGTGTTCCAGTTGGGCAGTTCCGAGCGGCACCACGCAAAAATGTCCGTGACAATGCGCATCGCCGGCCGCACCGGATAAATGTAAGTGCCGCGCGCGATGTATTCCTTCAGGATGTCGTTCTGTACTGTGCCCGCCAGCCGCTTCAGGTTGGCGCCTTGCTTTTTCGCTACCGCCACGTAGAGCGCCAACAAAATCGCGGCGGTGGAGTTGATGGTCATCGAGGTGGAAACGCGGTCCAGCGGAATTCCCTCGAGCAGCGTTTCCATGTCGTCGAGCGAATCAATGGCCACGCCGACTTTGCCCACTTCGCCTGCCGCCAGCGGATGGTCGGAGTCCATCCCGATTTGTGTGGGCAGATCGAACGCCACCGAAAGTCCCGTCTGCCCGCGCGCCAGTAAATAACGGTAGCGCTGGTTCGACTCCGCCGCCGTGCCGAAGCCGGCGTACTGCCGCATGGTCCACAGCCGCCCGCGGTACATCGTGGGATAGACGCCGCGCGTGAAGGGATACTCCCCGGGGTAGCCGATGCGCTCTTCCGCGTCGCGCGCCGCCGTGTCATCCGGCGCGTAACACGTCTCCAGCGGTATCCCGCTTAGCGTTGCATAGCGCTCCTTGCGCGGCGCCGTTGTTGCCTTATTTTCATTCATGTAGTGAACCGAGAGTCGAAAAGAGAAAAATGGAAAAGGGAAAAGAGGGAGAAAGCGCCAATCCGCGGACCAGCCCACACAGGGGCGGCCTCTTTTCGATTTTCTATTTTCTCTTTTCTATTCTTCGCGCCCTCCAAAATGCCGCCACCGAAAAATACGCCATAAAGATCGTGAAGCCGACCGACACCGCAATGATCCACCCCGGCGACGAATGCTGCCATCCGCGCCAAATCGATAGCGCGCCGATCACCACGAATACCGCAAACATCGCGCCGGTCACCTCATGCGCCAATTGCCGCGCGGCGCGCGTCAGCGTATCGAAGAATCGGCCCAGCGCATGCAGCAATGCCGAGATGAGTTGAAGCAACGAGGGCTTCACGGCGCTACCAATTCTATTACATGCAAGCCTCCGCGAGCCTGGTGCCCGGACGATGCCCCGCTCGTTTTCCAAACCACGAGCGCCGTCTCCGGGTTGCCTGTGCGGGCACGCACGTTGGCGTAGCTAAGGCCCCTCAAGTGCGTTCGCGCCTCATGCAGGAGTGGGGCCGCACCGGCGCCGCCTGCCCGAGGGATTTGCGTTCTGCGATCGCACCGGCGCCTCAAGGAGAGGAGGAGTCAAGGAGCCGAAGAAAAGAAGACCGAGTCCATTTCATTGTTCCTCACAACAGTTCCACATCGCGCTTGTCACCGCGTCCGCCGCGCCGTACAATCCAAAGGAAGAATCGGGGAGGGCTGGCATTGCAGTTGGACGACAATCTCAAGAAGCTGCTGCGCGAGCTGGGGCAAGCCATCAACGAAGGCGTTTCCGAATCGGCGCGCATCCAGAACACCATCGGTGAAATCCGCGCTGCCGGCTACGACATCGTCCTGCGCCTCGACGCCACCATCGGCTTGGCCGCGCGCGGCAGCGAGCCCGCCCGCATCACCACCCAAGACCGCCGCTTCCTTGAATCGCTCAATATCCGCGTGGATGAGGAAGTGTTCGACGAGGAGCACGCCGCCAAGCTGGCCGTCACGCCGCAGGATTTGAAATTCCTGAAGTCGCTGAAAATATCCATCGATGAATCGCTCTAGCCTCTTCTTCGCGCTCGTCGCACTGGCGGCCGCTTTCATGGTCGCAGCGGCGCCCGCCCGCGCGCAGAGCAGCCCCATCGTCGTCAAACAACCGAAGGTCAGAACGCAGAAGTTCAAAGGCCAAGTGGTTCACGCCAACCGCCTGCAGATTACGGTGCGCAGCACCGAAAATGATCGCCTGATCCGCACCTTCCAGCTTTCCAGCGAGCTCCAGGAAAAGATGCGTGAGAATATCGACCGCGGGCGCGGCTACCAGAATGGCGACAAGGTGGAGATCCATTACGCCGAAGGTTCCGACGTCGCAGTGAAGATTAAGGGCAAGCCGTCCAAACCGAAGTAGCCGCCAAGTCGCGCCCAGAGTCCCGCTCGGGTGCTGCCATGATTCGCCAACCTGCCGTTGCCGGCCGCTTTTACCCTTCACATCCCGCAGAACTGGCTCGCGAAATCGATGGCTACCTTTCCGTGGATGCACCGCTGGCGCCGCCGCAGCGCGTGCTCGCCTGCGTGGCGCCGCACGCAGGGATCATGTATTCCGGCAGCGTTGCCGGCGCGGTGTATGCGCGCATCGAACTGCCGCGGCGGATGATCATTTTGTGCCCAAACCATTTTGGCGTGGGCCAGCGGCTGGCGATTTTCTCCTCCGGCGCCTGGCGCACGCCGCTCGGCGACGCGCCGGTGGACTCGGAACGGGCCGCGCGCCTCCAGCGCGCGTGCCCACTGTTGCGCGAAGACGCCGAAGCGCACGCCGGCGAGCATTCGCTCGAGGTGCAGTTGCCGTTCTTGCAGCGGCGCGCGCCGCACTTCCGCTTCGTCCCCATTGCACTCGCCACTGATCGCTTCGACGCCATCGCCGACTTGGGCCACGCCATCGCCGCGGTGATTCGCGAATCCGCCAGCGACGCCGATCCCATCCTCATCATTGCCAGCTCCGACATGAACCATTACGAAAGCGACGCCGTCACGCGCGTGAAAGACCGCAAAGCAATTGACCGCATCCTCGCGCTCGACTCGCGCGCGCTCTACGACACGGTGCGCACCGAACGTATCAGCATGTGCGGTTACGGCCCCGCCACGGCAATGCTTGTCGCCGCACGCGAACTCGGCGCCGCACGCGCTGAACTCGTCCGCTACGCCACCTCCGGCGACGTTACCGGCGACTTCGCGCGTGTGGTCGGCTATGCAGGAATCGTGGTGATGTAGCGGCGACCTTTAGGTCGCCATTCCTCAGCCGGCATGTGGCGACCTAAAGGT
>JBOGNS010000361.1:0-3801 GCA_050747305.1 Candidatus Acidiferrales bacterium
CTTTAAAGCTGAGATATCTATATATATCAGATGTAATCGCGGACTTTTTACAAATCGGAAATCTGCATGCGCGCCCAAACGCGTTAACTGAGCAGACATACGCGCAGCAAATCCTGAAAGAGCGCGAGGGAATCGAAGTTCGAGTTGTCGTGGATGCCGGTGACGCCCCAGCGGCGCGCTTCCTCGAGCGCGCGTAAGGCTTCGGCGCGGCGCTGCTGGTAGGAGGCGCGGGGGATTACTTTACGCACGATTTCGGCGGCTGACCCGCGCAACAGGCCGGTAGGTTCACCGCGCGCGTCGCGGAGGATTTCGCCGTCGGGCGGATTTGGCGTGTCTTTGGTGATGCCTGCCGCTTGCAGCGCGAGCGAATTGGCGAGATGCAGCTTGCCGTCGAAGCGGCTGATGAGCGCGGGATGATCGCCGGTGGCGCCGTCAATCAGCTCCTTGGTGGGGAGAAACTCGGCGCTGCTCTGTGTCCTCTGCGCTTCAGCGTCGTCTTTTTTCTGCTGCTCACCTGCCGACGACATGGCCCACTGCGCGTAGGCGCCCCAGTCGCCGCCGACGAGCCAAGCGCCTGCGGGCAGCCGCGCGGCGCCTTCGCCCACACGCTGACGGAATTTTTCCGCGTCGTTTACGTCGAGTAGGTTGAGGCCGAGCAGCAAGCGGCCGGCGGAGGTGAAGTGGGTGTGGTTGTCGATGAAGCCGGGGAGCACCAGGCGGCCCTGGAGGTCGAGCACGCGGGTGCGGCCGTAACGCGCGAGCTTGTTGATTTCGCCGAGCGTGCCGACCGCGGCGATGCGGTTGCCGCGGATGGCGACGGCTTCGGCCAGCGGCTGCGATTCCTCCGCCGTCCACACTTTGGCGTTGACGAGGATCAGGTCGGCAGGCTCTTGCGCCTGCGCCGCCGGCGCTTGCGTTCGCGCCGGAAACCCAAGCAAGAGCATGAAGAGCAACGAAGATGCAAATCGCGCCAGCATAAGGGCAATCTCCGGCCGCATCCTATATTGAAAGCGAAAGAAGAATCCAGAGCCGCGTTCGAGGAAGCCCTGCGCTCCATGACTAATGCGGGGCGGAGGTTGCAGCGGATGCGGTGTGGAGGGCAGCGGCGGCGCGGGTGAGTTCGCCTTGCAGGCGCAGCAGGTGAGGGCGATCCGGCGCATCGGGCGCGAGCAGCAGGTAGGCGTCGAGGTGGGTGAGTGCATCGTGGTAGCGGTTTACCTGCGCTTGAATCAGTGCCAGGAGCAGGCGGCCGCGAGGATAATCCGGCCTTTCGCGCGCGACAGTGCGGGCCGAAGGCAGCGCATCGGCGGCGCGGCCGAGGCGGTAGCGGGCGCGAGCCAGCTCATAGTGCGCGTACCATAATGAGTCGTCGAGTTCGATGGCCTGCGCGGCGAGCGGCTCGGCTTCGGCATAGCGCTGGGCATCGGAATAGAGCGAGGCGAGCGCCAGAAGCGGCGGCGCAAACTGCTCGGCGCTCATGGCCGCGGACTTGCGCAACGCGGTTTCCGCATCATCGGGCTGCTTCTGCATGATGAAGGCTACGCCCAGCAGGTACCACGCTTCGTAGTAATCCGGGTAGTCGTGAATGGCTTTGCGGAGGTGGGTGACGGCGGCCTCGGGGTCCTTTTTCTCGAGCAATGCGATGCGGCTGCGGTCGTAGTGGCGCCGCGCCGATTCCGGGATGGCAAGCTCGCGCGCGGAGATTGCGGCGCGGGGGCGCGTGGCTTCGGCCAAGGGCGCTTGCGCCTTCAGCGGCAGCGCGCACACTCCAGCAATCACACTTATGCCGCAGGCTACCACGCAGCGACAGGGCATCTGTTCACCTGCTCCGACCGATTTGGCGCGGATTATACACCGGCGTGTCAAGGATGAATTCCGCTAAGAAACGTGATATCCACAGGCGTGACTCGTGACTTGTGACTCGTGACTCGTGCGCCGACCACGTCAGGTACATCGGTGGGTGGACCTCCCTCCGGCACGAATGTGCGACCACCGAACGGCACTTGCACGTGCTCCGAACGAGCATATACACCGGGCTAGCCGGTCGCCGATCCGCAGTTTGTCTACGATGGAAACCACGAGTCACAAGTCACGAGTCACGGGGTTACGAACAACGCCGGCAGGATGCCGGCGGTACGAAAGCACGCTACAATTTGCTTGGGGGTGAAACGACGCGCGCGCAAGCTGCGTCGAATTAGATGCCCGCCATGAGCTTCCCACGGGGCCCAATTCGAGGATGCCGGAGAGGCATCGCCATCGGTGTACTCGCGTTAACGGCGATTGCCGCCGGCTGCTCGCGCACGCCGAGCGCGGCGACGCGTGGCGACGCGGGCAACCCGATCGCGGTGCGTGTTGCGCCGGTGGAAGAGCAAATCGTGAAGCGGCAGGTGCTGGCCACGGGGTCGCTGTTTGCGCTCGAGGAAAGCACCATCAGCGCGCAAGTCGATGGGCGGATTGAGGCTATCCACGCGGATGTAGGTGACCGTGTGAGCCAGGGGCAAGCGCTGGTTTCACTCGACAAGCAGGAATTGCAGTTTCAAATGGAGAGGGATACGGCGGCGGTACGCGGTGTGCGCGCGAAGCTGGGCCTGGGTCCCGACGACGCGCTGCCGCAGGACGCGTCGAAAGTGGCGTTTGTGCAGCGCGCGGCCGCCGAGCTTTTCGACGCGGAACAGAAGCTGCGGCGCGCCAAGGAGTTGTGGGAAGAGAAGCTGATTTCGCGCGAGCAGATGGACGAGGCCATGGCGACTCATCAGGGCGCGCGCGCCGCGCATGAAGTGGCGGTGCAGGAAGTGGATGAATTGAAGGCGCAACTGCAATCGAGCGAGTCTGCGCGCAAGCTGGCGGAAAAAAAACTGGCGGATGCCACCATTCGCGCACCGTTCCCGGGCGCGGTGGCGCGGCGCCACGTGAGTCCCGGCGAATTTCTGCGGGTGCAAAGTCCGGTGATGGTGCTGGTGCGCACAGACCGGTTGCGCGCGCGACTGGCCGTGCCGGAGCGCTGGGCCGGGGCGCTCGAAACCGGCACCAAAGTGGACGTGCGCGTGGAGGCGTATCCGAACGAAGTATTCGTGGGGCGGCTGGAGCGGATCAATCCCTCGGTGTCGCCGGAGACGCGCACCTTCGAAGTGGAAGCGCTGCTGGACAACCCGGGTGGGCGGCTAAAGCCGGGATTCTTCGTCAACGCGGCGCTGGCCAGCGAAGTGGAAGAGAAAACCACGGTAGTGCCGTCGCAAGCGGTGATCTATCGCTACGGGACGTATAAGGTTTTTGTGGTGGACGGCAACAAGCTGACGGAACGCGAAATCAAGCCGGGCACGCAGGAAGGCGAGCGCGTGGAAGTGCTCGAGGGCGTGAAACCGGGCGAGCGGGTGGCCATTGCGCGCGAAGGGGAACTCTACAACGGCGCGATCGTGAGGGAGTAGGCGAAATCTTCCCAGAAGGTCGAGCGACTCTGAAACTCCTCCGAGTATGGATGGAGCACGCGATGTAGACAAAGCGGCGGCAAGCCGCCGCACTCCATAAGGTAAGCACGATGAAGATTGCAGAAGTATGCGTGAAGCGTCCGGTGTTCGCGGTGATGTTGATCGCGTTTCTGGTGACACTGGGCATTTTCTCCTACCGTGATTTGGGCGTGGACCTCTTCCCGCGCGCCGATCCCGCCACCGTCAACGTCAGCATCTCGCTCCCCGGGGCCAGCCCGGAAGAGATGGTCACCAGCGTGGTGCTGCCGATCGAGGATGCCATCAGCTCGGTGAGCGGGCTGGACGAGTTGAACGTGTGGTGCTTCGAAGGGCGCGC
>JBOGNS010000362.1:0-4419 GCA_050747305.1 Candidatus Acidiferrales bacterium
GCCAGCGAGCGCACGCAGCAGCAATATCTCGATCTGGTTCCGCCGCATGAAGTGGCCCATCAGTGGTGGGGGAATCTGGTCGGGTGGCCTACCTACCGCGATCAGTGGATTCACGAAGCCTTGTCGAATTATCTGGCGCTGCTGTTTGCGGAAAGCCGCAAGCCCGGCAGCGATGTGATGAAGTATTGGCTGGACGCCTATCGTCAGCGGCTTGCCGAAAAAGAAGCCGGCAGCGATGTTCTGATTGGCGCGTCCGGCCCGCTGGTGCTTGGGCGCCGCTTGATGACCTCCAAGTCCTCTGTGGCCTATGGCGCAGTGGTCTACGGCAAGGGCACCTGGGTGATCCACATGCTGCGCACCATGCTGCGCGACGAGAAAGCCGCGAAGCCCGACGCGCGCTTCGTGGCGCTGCTGCGCGCGTTGGTGGAAGGCTACAGCCACCGCGGCCTCACCACCGCTGACCTGCAAGTGGAAGCGGAAAAGCTGATGACGCCGGAAATGGATCTGGAAGGCGGGCGCTCGCTGGATTGGTTCTTCGATCAGTGGGTATACGGCGTGGAACTGCCGCGCTACTCGGTGGACTTCAAGAGCGCACGGCGGGGACAGGAGTTTATCGTGAGCGGCACGCTGAAACAGCACGATGTAAACAGCGTGTTTGTCTCGCGCGTCCCGCTGTATGCGGAAACGGCTCGCGGCCGTCTGCTGCTGCTCGGCAGCGTCGTTGCTTCCGGCGAAGAGACGCGTTTCCGCTTTACCACCACAGCGGCGCCGCGCAAAATCGCCATCGACCCGCATCAAACCATCCTTGGCTTCACACCGTAGCGCCGCCATCCTGGCGGCGGGTGGCTTCTCCTTAGAATCCAAGGCGGCTCGAACCTGATCATGTTTCGAGGCGGTGAACGTTTGTGCGCCTGTTCGCCGGGGCTATGGAGCAAAGCAAGATCGCCGGCGCTAGGTCAGTTCTCCAGGCGCACGATGAAGGGTGTGACGTTTTCTTCGCGGCGCAGGCGCTCGGCCAGCTCGCGCGCTTCGGCCTCGCTGCCCACGCGGCCCACGCGCACGCGATACAGCCGGCCTCTTTCCGTATCTTCCGGATGCAAATAAACCGGCTGATAGCGCTCTTCCAGTTCGCGCGTGTACCGCAGCGCATTCTCGCGTTGCGCGAATGCGCCAATCTGCACGGTAAACGCGCTGGCCAGCGGATGCGACCCCTTCAACAGCTCCAGCCGCACCGGCGCGATGCCCGCGCCGACCATGTCAATGGCTTCGGCTGCGGCGAAGGAAAGGTCAATTACACGGCCATCCACAAATGGCCCGCGGTCGTTGATGCGCACTTCCGTCGCACGGCCGTTCTTCATGTTCGTCACGCGCACGATGGTATCGAAGGGGAGTGTGCGGTGCGCCGCGGTCATCTTGTGCATGTCATAGACTTCGCCGTTGGCCGCGCGCCGCCCGTGATACGGCACGCCATACCAGGACGCCAGGCCCTCTTCATGCACGCCGGCCGGCATGCGGCTGGGCGGTGAAGGCAGCCGTGAATCACGCCGTTCGCTTTTCGTTGAGGGTGTGGTGCTCGACTCCGGCTGCGTCGTTGCCGGCGGGCGGCGCGCGGCCACTGGGCGCTTGGCGCAGCCCACCGCGAACGCCGCCACCAGGCACAAGGCCAGCGCAAGGGGCAACGGTTGCGCTCCCGCACGCTTCTTCGCTGCTGATCGCACGCGCATCATGGCTTTGGCTCGCCTTTGTTCTCCGCGAGCCGCGCTTCGAAATCTTCAGCAAGCTTCGTAAGCCGGCGCGACGTGGCGCGCATGGCGTCCGCCGCCCCGCGCAGCGTGGCCGGCTTCACTTCCGTGCGCAGGAAGCGCTTCAGCTTCTCCAGCTCCTGATCGATCACTTGTCCCGCGTCTTCAAACATGCCCATCGCGACCTCGCACAATCGTTGCGCTGTTCTGTATTATAGGAAGCTCGTTTCGCGCCGCACAACCACAGCGCCGCGCGAATGCGTACAACATGCCACTCTCTCCACAGATGCGCTGGAAACTCGACCGGTTGCGCGCGCGCTTCGCGGCGCTGTTCAAGTCGGACGCCAAGAAAAAAGAAGACGTGCGCCCGCGCCTGTGCCCTGCGTGCCGGGCGCTGGTGGGCGCCACGGCCACCAAGTGCCACGAATGCGGGGCCAGCATGAATTATTCGCTCGCTGCCGCCAGCCAGTCACTTTCCGGGATTCTGCCGGCTGAGTACCCGGTCACCTATGTAATCCTGATCGTGAATTTCATGCTCTTTTCGGTGACGCTGCTGGCCAGCGCGCAAGGCGGCGAGTTTTCGCTTTTCGGCGGCATTGATGGGCGCGTGCTGCTGCGCATGGGAGCCATGCAACCGCTGCACATCTTGCAGTTGGGCGAGTGGTGGCGGCTGGTGATTCCCATGTTCCTGCACGGCGGGCTGTTGCACATACTGTTCAACAGTTGGGTGCTGGCCGACGTCGGCCGGCAGGTGGAAGAAATCTACGGTTCGGCGCGCTATCTGTTCCTCTACGTGGCCACCGGCATCGCCAGCTTTGTCGCCAGCATGACGTGGATGACCTTCGCCTATGGCGGCTACGGGCTGAGCATCGGCGCATCCGGGTCGCTGATGGGATTGATCGGCTTGATCATTGCCATCACGCAGCGCCGTGGCGGCGCTTACATGCGCATGATCCGCGGCCGCATGGTGCAGTGGGTGGTTTACATCTTCGTGCTGGGGATTTTCTTCAATGCCGACCACGCCGCCCACGCCGGGGGGCTGGTGGCCGGATACCTACTCGGACGAATCTTCACCGACCGCGAGCCGCTCAATGCGGGAGAGCGCAAGCGCGCCTACTTTCTCGGCTGGCTCGCCGGGCTCATCGTGGTCGCCGCCTTCGCCGCTGTCGTCACCCGCCGCCTGCTGGAAACTCCTTAGGTGAAAGGAAAAAAGGAAAAAGGAAAAAAGCCAATTGAGGCGAGCGGGCTTTGGAGCTGTCCCTGCGTGTCTCACTAAGAGGGATAACCCACTTTCAGACCTGATTACGTACTTCTCCCTTTTCATTTCGGCCGTTGTTGAAGCAAAAAGGAAAAGGAAAAAGTAAAAAGGCAAAGGGAAAAGGCAAAAACAAACAAGTGTAAGCACGCTGGAACAGTTTGTTGAAAAACCGCAGCTGCCATTCCGAACCGCCCGCCGAAGGCGGGGTGAGGAATCTCCACTTTTCTCAGCAAATGAGCGAATGCGGATTCTTCCCTTTTACTTTTTACTTTTACCTTTTGCCTTTTCACCCGGCAGCGGCACTACCATTACCGGGCAGCCCGCGCTTTTCACCACGCGCTCGGCAACCGAGCCGAAGAACGCCAGTTCCAGCGCGCCGCGGCCGTGGGTGGCCATCACGATCAAGTCAGCGCCGTATTGTTTCGCATACTCGACAATCGTGCGATAGCTGGGCCCGTGTACCACATCGCTTTTTACGTTGGCCCCGGTCAAGTCCTCCGCCGCAAGCAGCTTCTCCATGCCTTCGTGCGCCGCGCGTTCGATTTCCTGCGGCAGGCCGATGTCCGGCACCCCGTCGTAGGCCTGAAACAGCGGCGTATCTTCCACCACGTGCAGCACGGTGAGTTCCGCGCTGAATTGCCGCGCCAGCGCCAGCGCATGCTGGAAGGCGTAGCGCGACGGCTCTGAGTAATCCACCGGGCACAGGATGCGCTTGAATTGCACCATTGCCGCCAGTATCCCACAGCCCGCGATGCGCGCACCAGCGCATGTTAGAATTTGCCGCCATGTTGAATGCGGAAACTGGAAAATGGAAAATGGAAAATGGGGGTTGCCACCCTGCCGCCGCCCACCGGGTTGCATTCGAAACTCGAAAATCGAAAATTGAAATTCGCCCTCGCCAATTCAGAACCGCACCGCAACGCGCTTCTCGAGCGAATTTCGAGTTTCGAATTTCGAGTTTCGCTTTTTTGTTTGCACTGCTGCTCATCTCGCCGCTTCCCGCAGCCTCGCAAGCAGCGCCTTCCTCCGCCGCCAAGCGCCTCACGATTGATGATGTACTGGCGTGGCGCATCGCCTCCAGCCCGGCCATCTCGCCGGACGGCCGCCGCGCACTCTTTCTCATCGACGAAAACGATTTCGAGAAGTCGGAAGTGGTCACGCAACTCTGGTGGGTGGATACGGCCAGCAAAGACACCCGCCGCCTTACCCACACCGACGGCCGGCTCAGCACGCCGCGCTGGTCGCCCGATGGCCAGTGGATTTCCTTCCTCGCGGCGCGCGGCAGCGAACCGGATGCTGAACTGGCGCAAGTGTGGCTGCTATCCGCCGGCGGCGGCGAAGCATTCCCGCTGACCGAAGCGCCGGAAGGCGTGCTGCACCATGCGTGGGCTCCCGACAGCAGCGCGATTTACTACGTCG
>JBOGNS010000363.1:0-2064 GCA_050747305.1 Candidatus Acidiferrales bacterium
GTCTAGGGGTCCCGGATTTTGAGGCTAACCCGGGGAGTGACGTCACGTTCACTTTCCCGGAGGTCACCGATGCCGGAGGTACCTTCATAATCAATTTCCTCGGCGACTCTCCCTTTGACGGAAAGCGACACGAAATGGACCAAGCGAAGAAAATCACCAGAAAAATCACGGTGCACCCGGCTGGGGGAGCTGTGGTGCTTTTCCAATATTTCATCGACTGGTTTGAAAACGGCGTAAGAACTGGGGGCGGAAGTGGAAGCGGTGTTGTGCCACCCACCGGCCGATAGTCGCCTCAATCGTGGCGGAGTGCTTTCATCGCGTCCAGACGGGCGGCACGCCAAGCGGGGAGCAGCGCGGCTGCGAGTGTCGCCGCAATCAGCAGTGCCGTCGCGGCTGTCGCCGTGCCGGCGTCCTGGGGTTCGAGACCGTACAGCAGCGTCGACGCGAGTTTTCCGCACCCCAATGCCAGCGGGATGCCAGCCGCGATTCCCGCCGCCACAGTGCGCGCGCTGTCGCCCACGAACAGTCCGGCAATGCGCCCCCGCGGCGCACCCACGGCGGTCCGGATTCCGATCTCGCGAGTCCGCCGCGCCACGGAAAACGACAGCGCCCCGTATATCCCGATCGCCGCCAGCGCTAGAGCCACACCGCCCAGCGCAGTCGACAGAAACGCCAGCATGCGCTCGCGGCTCAGCGCCTGGTCGATTTGCATCTCCATCGTGGTGATGCGGTCGAGCGGCAAACGCGCATCCATTTCGCGCACCAGCCCCCGCAGTCTTCCCATCATCGCCACAGGGTCAGCCGACGTCCGCACCTGCAGGTGCAGCGACTGCGGAAACTGCTCGCGGTTCACAGGCAGGTACATCACGGGCTGCGGCTCCTCTCGCAGGTAGCGGAAGCGCGCTGTCCCCGCGATTCCGGCCACGCGCACCTTGCGGCCACCGCCATAGCCGAACACTTTGTCGAGCGCCTCGCCGCCGAGGTACGCTATCGCGAACTGCTCATTGACGATCGCCGTCCCCTCGCCGCTTGTGCCGGGATGGTCGACCGATGTGAAGTCCCGCCCCGCCAGCACGGGAATGCCGAGCGTTCGAAAATACCCGCTGGTTGCGCTTACGAAATTCGTAACCGGCATCAGCCTATTGGGCACATGATCCGGCAACCGCACCACGGTCGACTGCATGGCTCCCGAAAGCACGCTCAGATTGGCCAGACTCGCCATTCGCGTCTCCGGCATTGCCCGCGCCCTCTCGAGGAGTTCCTGGAAGAACTGCCCGGCCGCCGCACCGCCGCGCGCGCTCCCGGTCAGGTCGATGTGCATCAGTACGACGTTCTCAGGCTGCAGTCCCAGGTCGATGGCTCGCAAGTTGCGTAGAGATTTTGCAAACAGCCCGGCTCCGAAAAGTAAAGCGAGAGACAATGCGACCTGCCCGGCTATCAGCGTACGGGACAAGCTTGTCCGGCTCGACAAACCGCGCGCCACGCCGCGAATCGCGGAGAGCGGATCGATCCGTGACGCCCGCCACGCCGGAAGCGCACCGAACAGAGCGCCCGCCGCCAGCGTCAACGCCGCGGAGAAGGTGAACACGTTCCAGTCTGCCTGCACATGGCGCGCGAGGCCCACGCCTTGGGGTCCAAGGAGGTTGAGTAGCACGTTCACGAGCACGTGAGCCAAGCCCCATCCCGCAACGCCTCCCGCTACAGCGAGCATCAGACTCTCGGTCAGGAATTGCCGAACAACCGCCGCGCGAGAGGCTCCCAGCGCCAGGCGCACTCCGGCCTCCCGCGCCCGTTCTACCGAGCGCACCAGCAGCAGCGCCGCAAGATTCGCACACGCCACAAGCAGGACCACCGCCACCAGCAGCATCAACAGCAGCACCGGCCGGCCGAACTGCTCTTGCTTCGACTCGAATCCCTGGCGGCCGTCGCGAAGGAGGAACAAATCGCGCTCCGTCATCTGCGGTCCCGTCGTGCGCTGAATCTGCTTACCGATCACATTGAGGCGCGCCGCCGCGCGTTCACGGCTCACCCCGGGCTTCAAGCGAGCCATGAGCTGGGCCCATC
>JBOGNS010000364.1:0-11553 GCA_050747305.1 Candidatus Acidiferrales bacterium
GCCGCCGTTCTCCCCGCGCGAAGCTTGCTTCGCGCAGTCTGCCGCCATCGCGCCATTCGCCCCGGTCCTTCCACCAGGCTCCCGGAGCTTCGCCGCCCGAAGCCCACCCGCAACTCATTGCAAACAAAGCGCGAAGCCTGCCTTCGCCGAAGCTTCGATACCACAAGTACCGCCAATCCAGCAATATGCGGAGATCGAAGGCATCCCGGCTCGTTCGGGGGTCTTCGTGCCGCCTCACGGCTCCCCGAAGCTTCGGCGCCGAAGGCCTCTCGCAACTCATTGCAAACAAAGTAGCCAGGCAGGCTTCGCGGAAGCTTCGATGCCGCAACTACCGCAGAACGAGCAACATACCGAGATCGAAGGTACACCTCCCGCCCCCTGCGCGCTTACGTGGGGGGGTGGGGTACGTTGGATTCTTGTTTCGGAGGCTCTATGACTTTGAAATGCCTTTTTCGTTATGACGACGGCTCCTACTGCAAACGCTGGGCGCAAAAGGAGTCCCGCTTCTGCTACAACCATCAACCGCAAGGCCTCGAGGGTCGTTTTGGCAGCGACTGGCCCACGCTTCATCCGTTCACCCGTCTGGCCACGCTCAGCGACCTGTTCGAATTCACCCGCGAAACCCTCAACGCGCTCCGCATGGGCACCATGCCGCCCACCCAGGGTGCCACCATCATTGCGGCCTGTAATTTCTGGCTAAAGCTCTACGAAAAAATGCAGGTTGGCGATCGGCTGGACGCTCTCCGCAACCAGGTCCTTCCCACGCTAGTCGATGCCGAATCCGCCATTCACGCCGAGCGCCTCGAGGCATCCACCGAAACAACCGAAAGTGTGCGCCAGCTTGAATCCGAGATACAGCAGATCGTTGCGCACGGCCCGGACGCGCTGCATCGCGAATCCGGTCCTGCTATCACCGAGGCCGCGCCATCTTCGCCGGATGCTCAGTCCGCGGCTGCACCGCACGCGGTTGTCCTGGAGGCAAAGAGCAAGTAGCCAGCCTTATGGAGTGCGGCAGCTTGCTGCCGTTCTCCCGCGCGAAGCTTGCTTCGCGCGGTTTTGCCGCGGCGTAACCGGGCTTGCCTCATGCCCCGAAAGGGAGATTCGAGGCATCTGTTATAATGAGCGCTTCTCATTCTCGGGCGCTCTTCCCCGTTTCGCTGGGCGCTGCACAAATGTTCCATGGACCCCATCGACATCAACACGCATTTCGAAATTGACACCGAAGCGCAGGCCGCCGTTCCCGTTTCGCCCGAGGCCCTGGCCACCATGGTCGAAATCGGCGAGGAGATCAACGCCTCGCTGGATCTCGACCACGTGCTCAGCCGCGCCGCCGCGCTCATCCGCCGCCTCGTCGAATACGAAATCTTCGCTGTGTTGCTCCTCGACGAGCGCACCGGCCAGCTTGCCTTCCGCTTCGCCATCGGGCACCGGCCCGAGGTCGTTGAAAATGTGCGCATCCCGCTCGGCCACGGCGTCACCGGCCGCGCCGCTGCCCACGGCCAGCCCGTGCTGGTGCGCGACGTTGCGCACGAACCCAACTACGTCAACGTGCTCGACTCGGTGCGCTCCGAGCTCGCGGTCCCGCTGATGTTAAAAGGCCGCTGCATCGGCGTGCTCGATATCCAGTCGCGCCAGCTCAATTATTTTCACCGCAGCCACCAGGACATCCTCACGCTGCTCGCCTCCCGCCTCGCCGGCGCCATCGAAAACGCGCGCCTCTACGAGCGCACGCGGCAGCAGGCCGAAACGTTGTTGCTGCTCAACGAAGTCGGCCGCGAGGCCAGCTCCATCCTCGACGTCAACGTGCTGCTCGAGCGCGCCGCAGAACTCGTCCGCCGCATCATCGACTACCAAATCCTGAGCCTTGTGCTCTACGACGAGAAGCGCAACGCCTTCACCCGCTCCATCGACGTCAAGTACGGCCGCCGCGTGCAGGCCGAAATCGGCTGCGGCGGCTGCACCCCGGGAATTGTCGGCGCCGCCCTTGCGCTCAAGAAGCCGGTGGTTGTGCCCGATGTGGCTGCCGATCCGCGCTACGTCAACGTCAACCCCGAAACGCGCTCCGAACTGGCCGTCCCGCTGATCCACAAAGACCGCGTGCTCGGCGTGCTCGATTTAGAAAGCCCGCAGGTCAACTACTTCACCGAAGACCACGTCCACGCCCTTTCCATTCTCGCCGGACAGCTTGCCGTCTCCATCGAGAACGCGCGGCTCTACGAACAGGTGACCCGCGACGAAGCCCGTATGGAGCGCGAATTGCGCGCCGCCCGCCGCATTCAGTCCGTGATGCTGCCGCAGCTTCCCAAGGAGGATTTCGGCCTCGATCTCGCCGTGCGCTACGTTTCGGCGCGCGAGCTTGGCGGCGACCTCTACGATTTCATCCGTTACGGCCCGCAGCAGATTGCCTTTCTACTCGGCGACGCCAGCGGGAAGGGAACCGCCGCCGCGCTTTATGGCGCTGTCGCCGCCGGCATCATTCGCAGTCTTGCGCCGCTGAAGCTTCAGCCCGCCGAGTTGCTGCGCCGCGTCAACCAGTTCGTCGGCCAGCACAAAGTCGAAGACCGCTTCATGACCGCGTGCTACGCCACCTGGCAGCGCGGCCGCCGCCGCATGCGCATCGCCAGCGCCGGCCAGTCCCAGCCGCTGCTCTATCGCGACGGCCGCTGCGCCAAACTTCCGCTGGCGGGATTGCCGATTGGAATTTTCGACGACGTCACCTACGAAGACTGGAACGCTACGCTGCACCCCGGCGAAATCGTGCTGTTCTACTCCGACGGCCTCACCGATGGCTTCAACTCCAGTGGCGAAGATTTTGGCGCCGACCGCCTCTGCCGCCTGCTCGAGCAGCACGCCGCCGCTTCCGCCGACGAAATCGCCGACCGCCTCATGACCGAGGCCAGCCGCTTCTCCACCGGTGCGCACGCGCCCAACGTCGCGAGCGAACTCGCGCGACACAATGACGACCGCACGCTGCTCGTGGTGAAAATTCGGTGACCCGCTTATGGAGTGCGGCGGCTCGCCGCCGTTCTCCCCGCGCGAAGCTCGCTTCGCGCGCTCCAGCAGGCTCGCTGCTCCCGGTTCCGGGCGCCGACGAAGCAACCACCAGCTCACACAACCGGCCAGCCTCAAAATTCATCGATCCCGCCGCCTTCACTCCCTTCTTCACGCGCCGTCGCGGCGAACTGCACTGCGAGTCCGTGCCGGCAGCAGCCATCGCCAAGCACTACGGCACGCCGGCTTACGTCTACAGCAGCGCCGCCATCCGCGCTGCCTTTCGCGCGCTCGACAGCGCCTTCGCGCGCTGGCCGCACACCCTCTGCTACTCCGTGAAAGCCAACTCCAACCTTTCCATCCTGCGCCTGCTGGCGCGCCTCGGCAGCGGCTTCGACATCGTCTCCGGCGGCGAGCTTTACCGCTTGCGCCGCGCGGGCGTTTCCCCGCGCCGCGTGGTTTTTTCCGGCGTCGGTAAAACGCGCGACGAAATTCGCGATGCGCTGCGCGCCGGGATACTGCTCTTCAACGTGGAATCCGCTGCCGAACTGGAGATGCTCGCGCAAGAAGCTTCGCGCCTGCGCCGACCCGCACCCGCCGGAGTGCGCGTCAATCCCGATGTGGCCGCCGGCGGCCATCCGCACATCTCCACCGGCCGCCGCCATCACAAATTCGGCGTGGATTGGGACGAAGCGCGCCGCCTCTATCGCGCATGGAAAGATTCGCGCTGGATTCGCTGGCAGGGCATCAGCGCGCACATCGGCTCGCAGATTCTCTCGGTGGCGCCGTTTCGCCGCGCCGCCCAGCGCCTCAGCCGCTTCGTGCAGGAGCTATCGCGCGATGGCATTCGTCTGAAGTATTTCGACTTCGGCGGCGGGCTGGGAATCCGTTACACCGGCGAGCGCCCGCTGCCCCAGCGCGAATACGCCCGCGCTCTCATCGCAGCCCTGCGGCCCACGGGCTGCCATCTGCTGCTCGAACCCGGCCGCAGCATCGTCGGCGCCGCAGGCGTGCTACTTACCCGCGTAATTCTCACCAAGCGTACCGGCGGTAAGCGCTTCATCGTCACCGACGCCGCCATGAACGACTTAATGCGCCCCGCGCTGTATGACGCCGTGCATCCCATCACAAAGGCGAAACTCGAACTCCGAAATTCGAAAGTCGAAAACCGAAAAACGAAAACCGGCGCGCCCCCGCACACGGCCAAACTCGTCGTAGGTGATCCGTCGCAAGCCGATTTTCGTTTTTCGTTTTTCGATCTTCGTGCAGACATTGTCGGTCCCGTCTGTGAAACCGGCGACTGCTTCCTTCACGACTGGCCGATCGAAGAAGTGAACGCCGGCGATCTGCTGGTGATCTGGGGCGCCGGCGCCTACGGCTTCGCCATCGCCAACAACTACAATTCGCGCCCGCGCCCCGCCGAAGTGCTGGTGGAAGGCTCCCGTACCCGCCTCATCCGCCGCCGCGAGTCCCACGCCGATCTCATCCGCGGCGAATGATATGGAGTGCGGCGGCTCGCCGCCGCTTTCGAACGCCGTTGAACGCGCAGATCACAAGAGGAACGACACAGAACTCAATAAGACACCGACTCAAGAAACCTATGCTGATCCGCGTTCATCTGCTCAATCCGCGTTCATCTGCGTTTGCTTTTTTCTTCCGATTCGTAAACCACCTGCCCGCCAACCACCGTCTGCAAAACTCTTACCTCGCGAATCTTCTCCGGCGCAACCTTGAACAAATTCGCGTCGAGCACCACGATGTCGGCCAGCTTGCCCGGCGTGAGCGACCCTTTCCACTCCTCCGCGCCTTCCGCATAGGCCGAGCCCATGGTGTACGCTTCGATCGCTTCCGCCAGCGTAATTTTCTGTTCCGGATACCAGCCGCCCGGATTCTTGCCATCCAGCGTGCGCCGCGTTACCGCTGCATAGATTCCCTCCATCGGGTTCAATGGCGCCACGGTCCAATCCGAGCCAAACGCCAGCCGCACGCCGCGATCGAGGAACGTGCGAAACGCGTACGTGCCTTTGCCGCGCTCGTGTCCGATGCGCTTCGCTGCCCAGCGCCCGTCGTCAATTGCATGGTAGGGCTGCATGGAAGCAATCACGCCCAACCGCGTGAACGTGGCGAAGTCGTCCGGATGAATGTGCTGCGCGTGCTCGATGCGCCAGCGGCGCGGCCGTTCGCCATTGCGCTTGCGCACTTGCTCGTAGATTTCGAGGATGCCGCGGTTCGCCTTATCGCCGATGGCATGAATGCACAGTTGCAGCCCCGCCGCATCCGCGCCCAGCGCCATCTTCAGCATGTTGCCTTCGGGAAACATCATCGCCGCCGGCAAGCCCGAGGTGTTCGGCGCATCGTCATACGGCTCGAAGAACAGCGCCGTCGTCGAGCCCAGCGAGCCATCCGCATATCCCTTCAGCGCGCCGGTGCGCAGCCACGCGTTCCCGAAGCCCGCCGTGATGCCGGTGCGCGCCGGCGCCTCCCACAATTCGATGGGCGTCACTGCCAGGATCCGCGTGGTCAGCTCGCCGTGCCCCGACACCTCGGGGCCGTGCCCCGATGCAACGGGCCCGCGCGCCGCCAGCTTCTGATACACGCGAAATTCGGCCGCCGCATCGCCGCTGCTCATATCGTGTATGCCGGTGACGCCGAAGCGCGCCGCTTCGCCCAGCGCCGCCTTCACCGCGCGCGTGAGTTGCTCTTCGCTCGCACGCGGCACGACGCGAAACACCAGTTCCATCGCCGCATCCTTCAGCAGGCCCGTCGGCTCGCCGTTGGCGTCCTTCACGATTTCACCGCCCGCCGGCGTCGGCGTGTCGCGCGTGACGCCCGCCAGCCGCAGCGCCGCGGAATTCGCAAGCGCCATGTGACCGTCGTAGCGGCTCACCATCACCGGATGATCCGGCGTCGCCGCGTCAATCCATTTGCGATGGGGGAGCGGGTCGCCGCCCCACAGTTCGTGATCCCAGGTGCCGCCCTGAATCCATTCGCCCTTCGGCAGCTTTTTCGCGTACTCGCCAACGCGGCGCGCAAACTCCTCCGGCGTGGCCGCATCGCGCAGTTGCACTTGACTCAGTTCGAAGCCGCCGCTGGCAAAGTGCACGTGGGAATCGATGAAGCCGGGCAGTACGCTGCCGCCGCGCGCGTCAATCGTGCGCGTCTTCGGCCCGGCCCACTGGCGGATCTCCTCATTCGTGCCGACCGCTGCGATTCGCTCGCCCACCACCGCCACCGCTTGCGCCCGCGGCTTTGCCGCATCCACCGTCCACACAGCGCCGTTCAGGATCACCAAATCCGCCGGCGGTCGCGCCTCCGAATGGTTCTGGATGTTTTGTCCTGCAGTCGAATGCGCTGCGAAAAGCAGAAGGAAGGGAATGGCCCGCAGGCCGAGTGGCACAGGCTTTCTAGCCTGTGCCTTCTGCCCGCAACTTCTTGCGCACAGGCTGGAAAGCCTGTGCCACCGCCTCATCGTTCGCCCCATTTCAGTTTGCTCCGCAGAATTTCGAAGTACGTCTTGCGCAGCGGCCGCACCAGCTTCAGCCGCGTGGCAGCCTTGCGAATTTTCACATGATCACCGGCCTGAAGCTCGACGCCCACTTGCCCGTCGACGGTGAGATATGCCGCGTTGTCGCCGGCCTGAAAGCCAAGCTCCAATTCCATCGAATCCGGGATCACCAGCGGCCGATTGGTGAGCGAGTGCGGGCAGATCGGAGTAATCACAAAGGAATCAAGCAGCGGATATACGATCGGCCCGCCGGCGGAAAGCGAGTACGCCGTAGAACCGGTGGGCGTGGCGATGATCAACCCATCCGCGCGATAGCTGCACACGTAGCGCCCGTCGATGCTCAACTCCATATCGATGATGCGCGCCAGCGTGGCCTTGCTGAGCACCGCGTCGTTCAGCGCGCGGTGCCGCTGCCATACGCTGCCGCCGCGCACCACTTCCGTGTCGAGCTGAATGCGGTCGCTGATGCGATGCTGTCCGGCGAGCACTTCTTCCAGCACCGCGTACAGTTCGTCGAGTTTCACGCTGGTGAGGAACCCCAGCGAACCGAGGTTCACCGGCAGGATCGGCACCTCGCGTTCGCCCGCCACGCGCGCCACGGCCAGCAGCGTGCCGTCGCCGCCCAACACCAGCACCATATCGGCGCGCGCCGCGATCTCTTCGCGGGATGCCTGCGCGCACAGCGGACCCACGCATGCAATCGTCTCACTGTCGCAGACTGCTTCGATGCGCCGCTGCTTCAGCCAGTCCAGCAGCGCAGGCACAATCGTGCGCACTTTCTCCTGCTCCGGCTTCGAAATGATCCCGATAGTGTGCATGTAGCGGCGACCTTCAGGTCGCCAGTTCCCGGTCCGAGCGCCGATTCTACACTACGCCGCGACAGCGTGAACCGCAGGTTCCTAGTCACGCGACCGCGCGTACAAAAAGAATTCCTGATTTCCCTCAGCGCCCGGCAACCGGCTTGGCGCGACGCCTTTTACGATCAACCCGAGTTCCACGGCAGCCGCCTGCACCCGATGAATCGCTTTGCGATGCAACTTCTCGTCGCGCACGATGCCGCCCTTGCCCACGTCGCTGCGCTCCAGCTCAAACTGCGGTTTCACGAGAATCAACCAATCCGCGCCGGCCTGCGCCAGCGGCACCAGCGCGCTCAGCACCTTCGCCGTCGAGATAAACGACAGATCTACCGCAACAAATTCCACTCGCTCCGGCAAATCGTCCGCCCCGAGCAACCGAGCATTTTTCTCGATACGCACAACTCGCGCATCCCGCCGCAGCTTCCACGCAAGCTGATCCGTGCTCACGTCAATCGCATACACGCGCGTCGCGCCGCGCTGCAGCAAGCAATCCACGAAGCCTCCGGTCGAAGACCCTACATCCATGCACACCCTACCGCTCACATCCACCGCGAAATCCTTGAGCGCGCCTTCCAGTTTCACTCCGCCGCGACTCACGTAGGGCACGGCCGGCCCAATCATTTCCACCACCGCATCCGGCGCCACCGCGGCGCCCGCCTTCTCCGCCTTCTGTCCATTGACCAGCACTTGCCCCGCGAGAATCATCGCCTGCGCCTTCGCGCGAGTGTCCGCCAGCCCGCGCTCCACCAGCGCCACATCCAATCTGCTTTTCTTCTTGGATTGCTGTTTCATTCGCGGAAGCGGGTGCGCCACCTGCTCTTGAAATCGGGCAAGCCCAAGCTACTCCGCTTCCTCGCGGCGGCGTGCGGCAGCTAACCGCTGCTGGAACGCCGCCGCCAGGCTGGCCTTGAGGTCATCGTCGCGCAAGCTGACGTAATCCAGATAATTCATCCCAATCACAATCGGCCATTCGCCCTTTTGCAGCACAAACGCCAGTTGCTGCCGCGTGGAATCCAGCAGCACTTCATTCACGCGGGCATCGGCGTCCACTTCCTTCATCAGCCGGCCAACACGATCCAGCACTTTTTGCCTGCGGTCTTCGCTGAGCATAGCGCGGGAAGATTATATAGGAAGGCAGCTTACAGCCTACAGCCGACAGCTTACAGCTCACAGTCGACGGCCTCGACAGCCGACAGTGTGGAATGCCACAAAAGTGGAACGCGGCTGAATTCGCATCCATGCGCGGCCGTGATCCGATCGGTGTTGAGCTGTCGACTGTAAGCTGTCGACTGTAAGCTAGCTGTCGGCCTGTGCTACTGACGGTCGCGCGGCGGAGTGATCGCGATGCGCGGGATGCTGGCCTTCTGGATGCGATCATTCAGCGCAGCCAGATCGCCGTCGCGCAGTTTGTTCCAGCCAGCAACCAGCGGCTCGAGCTGGCCAACCAAATCGTCGTAGCGTTCGAGTGCCTGCTTGGTCGGCGCTGTATCCGCGCTATCCACCGTGCGGCCCAAGCCCATCAGTTGATCGTTGAGCATCACCGGGAAGTTCAGCGGGTCCTGGCTGCTGCGCGACTTCACCTGAAGCAGTTTTTCCTCGATCGGTGTCATGGCCTTGTCGAGCGCGGACATGGTATCGAGAAGGGTTTTCCATCCGCCGTCTTTTGGCGGATGAGTCTGCTCCTGCTCCGCCTGGTTCAGTTGGCGGCGCAGCGCATTCAGTTGCGAGCGTACGGCGCGAATCTCGTTGATGGTGGTGTGCGCTTCGCTGACGCGGTCGCGAATCTGCATCAACAGGTCGAACTGCTTCTGCAAATCAGCGGCAGTGGCGCTGATGCGCGGATCGGCCTTAATCTCCAGCGGCGCAGTATAGGACTTGTCCGCGATGCTGAGCTTTGCCTGATACGCGCCGGGCACCGCCATCGGACCCGCAAGGCTGCCGCCCCAACTGATGGCGTTGGGCACGCGCACCGCATCTTCGTAGCGCAAGTTCCAGATGAACCGGTTCATGCCCGCATCTTTTGGCAAGCGCGCGGGACCGCCACCGCCACGCCGGCCGGCAGGCTGCGCCTCGCTCTCATCGCGCGCGGCGCGGCTGGAGAAGCGGCGCACCGAGTTGCCCTTCGCATCCAGAATTTCCAGCGAGATGTCGCCCGCAGGCGCGGATTTCAAGTAGTAGTAAATCACTGCGCCATTTGGGGGATTCTCCCCGGCATTACCGCCACGGCCGCCACCGCCGCCACGGAAGCGATACGACGCACGCAGCGTGAAGAGATGCGCTTCGGCTTTGGCCACCTGATCGGTGATCTGTTGCAGCGGCGTAAGGTCGTCAAGGATCCAGAACGAGCGGCCGTGCGTGGCCACCACCAGATCATCTTCCTTTACCACCAGATCGTGAATCGGTGAAGTCGGCAGGTTGAGTTGCAACGATTGCCAGCTCGCGCCATCGTTGAACGAAACGTACACGCCCGTCTCGGTGCCCGCATAGAGCAGCCCCTTGCGCTTCGGGTCTTCGCGCACCGCGCGCACGAATGCGCCGTCGGGGATGCCGGAGTTGATGCGCGTCCACGACTTGCCATAGTCCGCCGTCTTGTAAATGTACGCTTTGTAGTCGTCGAGTTCGTGTCGGTCCACCGCGGCGTAGGCGGTGCCCGCAGCGTGCGGCGAGGCGTCGATCTGGCTGATCAGGCTCCACTCGGGCAAATCTTTCGGCGTGACGTTGGCCCACGTCTTGCCGCTATCGCGCGTGATGTGGATCAAGCCGTCATCGGTGCCCACCCAGATCAAACCTTGGTCGCGCGGCGATTCGGTGACCACAAAAATCGTGTTGTAGTATTCCACGCTGGTGTTGTCGTGCGTCAGCGGGCCGCCGGATGGGCCTTGCTTGGATTTGTCGTTGCGCGTGAGGTCGGGGCTGGCTTCCGTCCAGCTCATCCCGTCGTCGGTGCTCTTCAGCAGCACTTGCGCGGCGTGATACAGCACGCTGGGGTCGTGCATGGAAATCACGATGGGAGCAGTCCACTGCCAGCGATACTTCAGATCGGCAGCGCCATGCCCCATGGGATTCTCCGGCCAGGCGCGAATTTCCTGCGTTTGCCGCGTGCGCTTATCGAAGCGCGTCAGCGTGCCGCCGTAGCAGCCGGCATAAACGATATTCGGATCCTGGGGATGCGGCGCGATGTACCCGCTCTCGCAGCCGCCCACCGTGTACCAGTTTTCGCGGGTGATAGGCCCGTCGTCGCTGCGGCTGGCGATGGCCACCGTCGAGTTGTCCTGCTGCGCGCCGTAAACGTAGTAAGGGAACTGGTTGTCGGTGGTGACGTGGTAGAACTGCGCGGTGGGCTGGTTGTCCTGCGCGGTCCAGGTTTCGCCGCCGTTCACGCTGACGTTGCCCCCGCCATCGTTGGCGTTGACCATGCGCTTGTTATCCAGCGGATTGATCCACAGGTCATGGTTATCGCCGTGCGGCGTGCGGAAACTAGTGAAGGTGCGCCCGCCATCGGTCGAGCGGTAGAAGCCGGTGTTGAGCACATACACTGTTTCGGCGTGCTGCGGATCCGCGTACACGTGAGTGTAGTACCAGGCGCGCTGGCGGAAGCGCGGGTCATCGCTGGTCCGCCGCCAATTCGCGCCGCCGTCGTCGGAGCGGTAAAGCCCGCCCTCTTTGGCTTCGATGAGCGCCCACACGCGATTCTGATCCGCGCCGGAAACCGATACGCCGATGCGCCCATAGATTCCTTCCGGCAGGCCGCCGCCTTCCAGCCGCTTCCATGTGGCGCCGCCATCGGTGGATTTGTAAAGTCCGCTGCCCGGGCCGCCGCTGGACATGGACCACGGTGTGCGATGCGCCTCCCACAGCCCGGCGTAAAGGATGCTGGGATTGCCCGGAGCCAGCGCGATATCAATCGCGCCGGTCTTTTCATCCTTGTAGAGAACTTTTTCCCACGTCTTGCCGCCGTCGCGCGAGCGAAACACGCCGCGCTCCGCATTCGTGCCGTACACGTGGCCCAGCGCCGCCACGTACACCAAATCCGGATTGCGCGGATGGACTACAATGCGACCGATGGTGCGCGTGTCCCGCAGCCCGATATGCGTCCACGTCTTGCCCGCGTCGGTGGATTTGTATACACCATCGCCGTGCGAAATGTCGCCGCGCTCGGCCACGTGTACGGCACAAATGCCGAACGCGGTGTGTTCCGCT
>JBOGNS010000365.1:0-3671 GCA_050747305.1 Candidatus Acidiferrales bacterium
ATCAAACACGTATACGTATTGAGCATCGTTTCCGAACCGTCCGGACAAGACGGAGGCTGCGTTGCGCCCGGCTTTGCGGCCCGGTTGCTCAACCGGCTCGGGCTAGGCGTTGTGTATGCCGCCCCGGCGGGGCTTTGCGCCAAGCATTGGGTTGATGATGGCCTGGTTCAAGGCTTCGTCTGCGATTCCGAGCGCAGTAACTGCACGGATGCCGAAGGAAAACACGGGGTATGCCAAACTGTGCAGACGTTCACCGGCACCCTCCCTGTTCAGTCCGACTGCGAATGCAAGAAGATCGGCGGCCATCGCGGCGGGAAGGGCTGATTCGCGTGCGCACAACGCTTGGTGAATGTTTCCCCGGGAGCCGGAGTCAGCAGCCTGGACATCGATGCAGTGGCGGTGGGGCCGTCAACATCCTGGACATCGCGGCGGTGCTGCTGCCCTGACGGTCGCCCATCCGGGCAGTTATCCTTGCCAACCGCCAGGCTGCTCCGGCTTCCGAACCGTGTGCCCGCGCAAGAAAGCTAGCGCGACAGAGTGAATTCTTCCGCACTTGACGCAGGCAGGCTTTGAGGGATCGCACTTTGCTGACCACGGATGCAATCACAAGGAGGGTCGCATGTCTGAATCGGTGCAAGAGAAGGAAGCCATCCGGAAGGATACCGCTCCCGCCAATCAAGCTCCTGTTCCGTTGCAAGCAGAAGAGATCGAGGCGGTAGCGTCCTCCAAAAAGCGGTTTCGCATCCGCTCCCTGATCGCCTGGGTCGCCGCCGCAGGCTTGATCCTGCTCCTGCCGGCTGTCTTATTCGCGCCCAGGTTTCTTGCCACCGCGGTCCGGGTGACGCCCAACGCCAGAGTTGAGTTCAAGTGGACAACCGACGTCGTGTGGTTCGGAGAGGTCACGATATTCGACAGCACAGGGACGCCGATTTTGACGAGGCGGAGTGACGAAACCAACGGGAACCCGATGAAATCCACCGACCACCTGATCACTCTCCCGCTCCTCCCTCCCCTGGCTGCCAACACGAGTTACTTCTTCCAGGTCACGTCGACCGACCCGACCAACAACCTCCCGCCCATCGTGACTCCCGTGCTGCCGTTCTTCACCGGAGCGCAGACCATCGGCAGCGTGTTGGTGAACGCGGACACGGACAGCGCCGTAATCTCCTGGCCGGCCAACGTCATCGGCTTCGGCCGGGTAGAGTACGGCATCGCCTCGCTCAACGAGTTTGCTGTCCAGGACTCCATCAATGTCACCGACCATTCCATCGAGCTGAACGGGCTCTCGCCCGGCGCCACCTACCAGTTCCGGGTGAGCAACGTGCACGCGATCGACCAGGATCGCCTCGCCGAGACGACGGGCTTCTTCACGACCCTGGGGTTGGACTCCAGCCAGAGGCTGCGCCAGGGGCGCGCGCGGCCGGCTGCGATCGGGCCGGGGCAACAATCGACGCTGAGTGTCCTGGCGGCGAAAGGCAACGCGCCGCTGTCCGGCATCCCGGTGCGTTTCGAGGTTCTTCCGGAAAGCCCCGGAAGCGCGACGCTCAATGGCGGGTCGATCGCCGACGTACAGAGCGACCCAGCGGGCCGGGCGATGGTGACGTTGACTGGCGTGGCCCCCGGCGTGGTGCGGGTCAAGGTCTCGACGCCCGCGGCCGTCAACAGTGTCAACATCGTGGTGGTCGTGCTGCGCTGACCCGCAGCGCCTGGGGTCGAGACCTCGGCTACGGTAGCGGAGGCGGGCAATGCCAGGGAACCAGGCCGGCCAAGAAAACAGTTCATCAACCGGGTGCAGGCCGGTCCGTGTGCGATCCGGCCAGCCGGCGCCGCAGCCAGGCATGCGCGAACCGCAACTCGTGCTGAATGATGTGGACCGAGCGATTCGCGGCTTCCGCCGTTTCCTGTGCTGTCATGCCTCCGAAGTATCGCATCTCGATGGCTTGCGCGGGTCCGGGATTCTCTCGCGCCAGCGCCTCCAGCGCCGAGTCCAGATCGAGCAATTGCACTAAGCCCTCACTCTTCTCTAGCGGGACTTCAAGAACGTCGTCGGATGAAATCCGCTGTCCAGCATCCCGTTTTGCGGAGGCCCGCGTCCGGGCGTAGTCCACCAGGATGGTTCGAATCGCCCGAGACGCATAAGCCAGGAAGTGAGCCCTGTCCGTAAATTGCGGTGTCGTATTCCGGAAAATCTTTAGGTATGCCTCATTCACCAGGGCGGTCGCTTGGAGCGTGTGGTCCGGCCGGCCCCTCCGGAGGTACCGGTGGGCGATACCGTGCAGCTCTGCGTATACGGCCGCTATTAGCTCGTCCTTTGCGAGCGCATCGCCCTCGCGGACGCGCTGAAGTAATTTCGTGATGGGAGCGTCCAAAGCGGTTCAGTCCTCGACGTTAATTTCGCGGCGGCTTAAGGCTTGCCACTTCCCATAGGAATGGAAATTATAGTTTACGCAATGAGACTCTGCCGGTGCGGTGCACACGGATGGATCCTGCAATCAAATCACGTCCCCAGTACTGGATTACTCAAAGCGCTCGGACGCTGTTGAAGCGGCTCACTGACTGAGGGCCCGCCAATCTCCCGATTCCTCCTCGATCTAAGTGACGGTGACGTACCAAACACGGCGACGATGGCGAATCCGCCAAGCATGTTTCTGCGGTCCAGCCACCTAGACGACACCAGCTGTGGAAGGGCAGTGGAGGAAGTTGGAGACTGGATTCTTTCCTGCCCACCGGGGGGTGCCTCGTGTCAAAGCCCTGTCGGGAACACGACCGGGCGGGGTCGAATTCGAAGGACTTCTGAGAAACGCAGCACGGCGCCAAGACGAGATGATTTTTGCGCGCGCCATTGGCCGGCCGCCCCTTCGCGACACAACAGCAAAGGAGCCCCCGGTGGTGGCCAACGGCCGGTAGTGACCCGGCTCACTCTGTGATATGCTCACCCCGTTACCTGGAAAGGGGGAATTCGCTTGACCTCAACGATCCGTACCGCCACGAAGATTGGGGTGGCTTTTTTGCTGTTTGCCGCTTCCGCGGCTCTCTGGGCTCAGAGCGGCGCCGGCACCATCCAGGGGAACGTGCAGGACGCCACGTCCGCCGCCATTCCGGGCTGCACGGTGCAGGCTTCGAACCAGGCCACCGGCGTTTCGGTGGAAACCATCTCGAACCCGAGCGGCTTCTACGCTCTCAAGGGGCTTTTGGCGGGGACCTACACGGTCACCTTCAGTGCGGCCGGGATGAAGAAGTCTGAATCTGTAATCACGCTGCAGAACGGCCAGGTGCTGGTTTTCAATCAACAATTGTCCGTAGGGGAAATCACTGAAAAGGTCACGGTCAGCGGCGAGACGCTTCAACTTGCCACATACGACAGCGGTACGGTCAACACCCAACTCGATGCAGCCCGCATCCAGCAGCTCCCGCAGAACGGGCGCAATGTGCTGGGCCTGGCGCAGAACACGGTGCCCGGCCTCGAAGGCGGCGGCACGCGCGCCAACGGCCTGATGCAGGAAGCCATGGAATACTCGCAGGACGGCGCGCCGATGACCAATCGCAACTTCGGCGGCGAAGCCAACGCGGCGCAGGCTACGCTGCCCGACCCCGATTCGGTGCAGGAGGCGCGTTTTGAGACGCTCAACTCGAGCGCCCAGTTTGCGACGCCCGCCACTGTGATCCTGACC
>JBOGNS010000366.1:0-6284 GCA_050747305.1 Candidatus Acidiferrales bacterium
CGGTTGATTTCGCCCCAGCCAAACAGCACGCGAAGCTGGTTGGAGCGCGGCTGGAGCACCGGCTCGCCGCGCGTGGCAAAGTGCGCCAGGGTGATAATCGACTCGCGATACGGCCGCATATTGGCCAGCAGGCCCATGGCGTTGATGCGGTTGCGCACCGTGTCGTAGTCCACGCGAACCTGCGCGTCGTAGCGCCCGCCCGGAGCGATGCGCAGGTCGCTGACCACCGGCGAAAACCGCCGCACGCCATCGGCAAACGCAAAGGGCGTGAGCGAATTGAGCGCCGCGAACACATTGCGCTGCCCCGGCACAATCGCGCCTCCGAACGTCGGATCGAAGTAATACTTCTGCCGCACGCGCACGCTCATCAATTCCTGCGCGCCATCCGTTCCGGCGCGACGGAACAAGCGCTGCGTGAGCGAATACTCGATCTCGTTGGTATCGGTGAGGGTATCGTCTTCATCGAAGCGGAGAAAACGGCCAAATTGGTTGACGCCCTCGACAAAGCGATACACGATGCGCGGCTCAATGGAATGCTTCCATCTGGCCGCGCCGCCATTCCACACGCGGGCCAGCGCCGGCGGGCGCAGGTCGGTGGTGAGCTCGGCGGTGGTGCGGCGCACCGAATCGCCGACCACCGTTCCCGCCAGTAGTTGCGAGCCGTAACGCGTGGTACGCAGCGTGAAGCTGTTGGTGATGCCGATCCACGGCCCCCAGCGCAGCGGAATGGTCACGCGCGGCGCCAGCTCGGTGCGCTGCACCGCGTCCGGCGTCTGGAACGCAGGCTCGTTGCGATGCACGGCATCGGCGAAGGCGTGGAAGCCAAAATAAAACGGCGCCCGCCGCCACGGGTTCTGATCCACCGAGCTGAACCGCACGCCCGGCGCCGCACGCAGAATCACCGCCGTCTCCGGATCGGCGCTCAAGAAATTCTTGTAGTTCACCGCGCCAAAATTCAAGCTGTAGCCCCTGAAATTATTGGTGGCGTAAGCCGCGGTGCGGATCTCCGGATTGGCCGCGGCCTGGAACGTCTCCGCAAACGCCAGCCGAAAGCGCAGCGAGGTAAGCCGGTTGAGATCGGCCGCCGCGCGCCAGCCATTTGGCAGCAGCGCCTCGAGTTCCACGTGCGCTTCGTGCCCGCTGGCCGGCTCGCGCATCCCGGTCGCGCCAATCAGCCCGCGGTCATTGACTCCGAAGTAGGTGGCATCGAGCCGCGCATTCTCAAACGGCCGCACGCGCAGCCCCCCTAGATGACTGTGCCCGCGCCGGCTCAAGTATTCCGCGCCGACGGTAAGGTCCATCCACTCCGCGGGCGCCCAGTAAAACGAGTCGCCAACCACCAAGCCCTTGGTAGTGGAGTTCGCGATGTGTGGGATCAGAAAGCCCGACTGCCGCTGGCGCGGCCCGGCGGGCGCGGTGGCATATGGCAGGTAGAGCACCGGCACCTTAAACAGGCGGAAGTTGGCGTTGTGCAGGACGACTTTGTCTTGCAGATGAATGGTGGCCTGCGGCGCGTAGAATTTCCAGAGCGGCCGGTCCGGCGGGCACACCGTGATCCAGGCATCGCGGATCACCAGCGTGCGCTCATCGGTGCGTTCCACTTCCTCCGCCTCGAAGAGCAGCGGGTTCTCGGTGAGCAGGATATTGGGGTTCGGTTCGCGCTGGATGTTGATGCTGCCGCGCACCCTGCGAAAGGAGCCGCGCCCGGTGCGTACGTTGTAGCGCGCTTCGTCCGCCTCCACGCGCTGCGTCTGGTACTCGAACACCACGTTGCCTTCCGCCAGGGCCTCGCTGGTCTCTGTGTTGTACTGCATGCGGTCGGCGCGCAACACCAACTCGCGGTAGCGGATTTCCACGTCGCCTTCCGCGAAGTACACTGGGCCCTCGGAGCGCTGCGTAACGGCCCGCAGCTCGACCACCCCGCTACCCGCCGGCAGCCGCACCTGCGCCCCCGACGGCGCGGCAAGAATCAGCAGTATCACCGCCGTAGCCGGCCACCGCCGCCATCCAACGAAATTTTGCCTGGAGAGAAAATTCATCCCGCGTCGCGCAAGACCCCGAGAAAAGCGTAGCCTAACACGCGCTCACACAGCGGCAAAAAGGTTTACGGCAAGGCCCGCGAAAGCAGGATTCGTAGCCTGGCTAATAACGAGAGCCCGCGTACCGGTAGGCCCCTGTTTTTGCCATCGGACAGCACAACGAAAAGTAAAAAGGAAAAAGTAAAAAGGCAAAAGTGAGTTCCAGTAGGACAGACCTCCCGGTCTGTCCTCTTTTTTCACTGACCTCGAGCGGCATTACGGCTGCCGTCCTTTAACCTTTCAACTTTGCACTTTTCAACGTTTTTTCCTGTTGCCTGATTCGCGACACTCGCTCCCACTGAGCCTTACACTCCGCGCTTTCCCGCTGCTAATCTCGCCTCGTAACCTCCGCAGCGCGTAACGGCACTTGCTGAGAACCTGTCCACATTGCGGCGCAGCGAACCGGGAGCGGGCCCATGACTGCTATGTGTGCGAGGCCCCGCTGCCGGAAATGGCGCCCGCAGAACCCGACCCCTACGAGCCGCTCGAAGCCAGTTCCGCCGTGGGCGAGCTGGAAGACGGCCTGCTCGAAAGCACCCCCGAACCGGCCGCGCGCGAAGCCGCGGCGCGCGCCGCTACCATTACCGAGTTTCGCGCTCCCGCGCAGCCCGCTTCACGCGCCGCCACCGCCGTAGCTGTCGAGACGGCGCTGCCTGTGTCGGAACCGGAATGGAAGCGCGAGGTTGCTTCCAAGCTGGAAGAATACCGCTCGCGCCGCCAGCGCAGCGGCGATGACCTGCAGAACGATCTGCCCTTCGCGCCCGATGGCCAGCAACCGCAAGCCGGAGAGGCCAACCCTCGCGCCTCGCTGCGGTATGCCGCTCGTGCGCGCGCGCAGGAGCGCGTGGACATCTCCGCGCAGCCTGCATTGGATTTCGACGCCTCACAGTCGCTGCCAGAGCCCGGCGCGCGGCTGGTTCCTCTGGCCCCGTGGCGCGACCGCGTACATGCCGGGCTGCTCGACGCAGGTTTTCTCATCATCGCTTACGGTGGCTTCCTGCTGATGTTCCACTGGCTGGGCAGTGCTCCGCTGAGCTTCGGTAAAGTGGACGCGCTGGTTTACGCCGTCACCTGCTTCCTGATTTGCGCGCAGTATTTCGTGCTGTTCACGATTTTCAGCGGCGCGACGCCCGGCATGATGCTGCGCGGGCTGCACGTGGTCAGCTTCGACGGCGGGGCTGCCAGCGCCCAGCAATTGATGTGGCGCAGTTTCGGCTACGTCGTCTCCGGCGCCGCCGCGCTGCTGGGCTTCGCGTGGGCGCTGTGGGACGAAGACCAGCTCACCTGGCACGACCGCATCTCGCAAACCTATCTCACCGCAGCGCCTCGTGACCGGTCACCCGCAGACTTCAGCGACCCATCTTCGCTCACCCCGCCCGCCCAAAGCTGGAAGTTGTTCTAGGCAACCGCCTCCCGCGCCAGCGCCGTACATGGCGACTCCCCGCCCTCATCCCGGCGTTTCTTGCATTCACCCTTTTTCCCTTCTAACTTTGAGAGAGCCGCGGGCGCGGCAAGCTTCCATAACCATCGCCGGGGAACCGCAATGGCACATTACCTCGTTTCTGCCAAACCAAACGCCAGCCGCCTGCCGCAGTTGCAAAGCAAACTGCGCGAGAAGGCCTACGCCCGCTTGCGACCCTTTGGCCAAACCCTGACCTATTCGCTCGAAAACGCCCGCTTGCGAAACGATGGTTATGCCACTTGGGAAGAGGAGGACTACTGTTCGCCTCCCCTCGCGGAAGAGCGCGCCGCGGCGCTGGACCAATTCTTCGACGACTTAACCGTTCAGACCGTCCCCGAGGGCAAAGGTTGGCAGCAAATCGCAGCACTCCCCTTCCTTTTTCCTGAGTTGCATCCAAGCTAGTGCCGGGTGCGGCGGGCAGGTGATTCCCGCAAAGCATCGCCCCGAACAACTGAAATGGCCCTTGCCACGTCCAATAAGGGTGGCCGGTGGCTCAGGCTTTCCAGCCTGTGCGCGCCGCCTAGCTTTCCTTATGTTCGGGATGCCGCGTGCCCCTGTCACGTGAAAGGTTAGATGTGCAGGGGGGTATCCGTTTCGTTCGACTGACGCACCGCGCCCATCCTTATCGTTGTCTCAAGGGGCCGAAGTGGCGCTATAATTGGAAGTTGCCGAGGCAAGAGGGAGAACAAGAAAATGAGTCGTTGGGTGCGAGCCTTAGTACTGACACTATCCGCGCTGGTGATGGCCTACGTGGCCGTCGGCTACATCACCGCACAAGCGCGATCCGACGAGAAAGCTTACCGCTCGCTCTCCGTTTACTCCCAGGTGCTGCACCACATCCAGCAGGACTACGTGGAAGACCCGGACATGCCGCTGGTGACCACCGGCGCGCTGCGCGGCCTGCTGGAATCGCTGGACCCGCAGTCCAGCTACCTCAGCCCGCGCGAATACACCGAGTACAAGAAGCAGATCGACAGCCTGCCCAAAGGCGAGACCGGCGTGGCGCTTACCAAGCGTTTTGGCTACGTGGCGGTGATTTCCGTGCTGCCGGATAGCCCCGCGGCGCGCGCCGGACTCCGCGGCGGCGACATCTTCGAAAAAATCGCCGGCTTCACCACGCGCGAAATGTCTCTCGAGCAGGCCCGCGTGCTGCTGGCCGGCGTTCCTGGCTCCACCGTGACCGGTTCGGTGGTGCGGCGCGGCCGCAACGAGCCGCTGGAAATCGAGCTGGTGCGCGGCGCGCCGGGCAACCTGTCGCTGGTCACCGAGCGCATGGAAGGGCAGCCTGCCGGCAGCGATGACGCTGATGTCGCTTATCTCCGCGTGCCCGCCCTCACCGCCGGCAAGGCCGAAGAGGTTCGCCGGCAGCTTGCTCAATTCGAGCGGCAAGGGCTGCGCCGCCTGGCGCTGGATTTGCGCGAATGCGCGGTGGGCGAAATCTCTGAAGGCGTGGCGCTCGCCCGCCTCTTCGTGAATGCCGGCACCATCACCGTGCTGCGCGGCCAGACCGTTGACCGCCAGGAATTTCTCGCTGAAGCCTCGCAGGTGGCATGGAAGTATCCGATGGTCGTGCTCACCTCGAACGGCACGGCCGGCGCCGCCGAAGTGGCTGCCGCGGCCATTGCCGGCAACCAGCGCGCTCAAGCGGTCGGCTCGCGCACCAGCGGCACCGCTTCGCAGCAGAAGCTGATTCCGCTGGAAGATGGCGCAGCGCTGGTGCTCACTGTCGCCAACTACTTCACTCCCTCCGGCCGCTCCATTCCCGACGAGGGCGTGGAGCCCACCGTTGCCGTGGATGGCGACGAACTGCGCAACGAATACTTCGGCATGATCCCGCCGCGCGAGGAAGATAAGGTCCTCAAGCGCGCCCTCGAAGTCGTGCGCTCCGGCGCCCCGCCGCAAGCCGCGCCGCCGAAGGCTGCGCAGGGGCGCGACCGCCTCCCCGAGCGCCTCGCTCTCCCCGCCGCCTAAATGAAGTGAAAACGTGAAAGGGTTAAAGAGTTTGAAGCACCCAAGAAAATTTGGGAGCGCGAAGCACGTCAGGGTATGCGATCTCAGTTATCGCTTTAACTTTTTTACTCTTTAACTTTTTGACGTTCCATTGCTACCCCGTAACCTGAGCCTTCACGAACAAGATTGGCGACATAGCGAGCTATCGCCGGCGCCGACGTCAATCCCGGCGAATCCATTCCCACCAGATGAATCACATTGGGAAACGCCGCATCGCGCTCGATCACAAAGTCTGAATAGCCGCTGCTATCGGGCGCGGTCAGCTTGGCGCGAATGCCGGAATACGCCGGAACCAAATCGCTCGCTTCCAGTTCCGGCAGCATCCGCTTGGCGCGGCGTGCAAATTCCTCCACCGGTTCACGGTCGCGCTCGTAATCGTTCTTGTCGTCGACATGGCGCGCGGTCGGACCCACCAGCACCGTACCCCACAGCGTTTTCGTGAAATGAACGCCGAGGCTCAAGCCCGTCGCGTGCGGCAGCGGGTACACCAACGAGTTCACCAGATGCGACTTCGCGCGCGCCACTTCGCAGTATTCGCCGCGCACCGGATAAATGCGGTAGCGCCCGGACTGCGGCCCCAGCAGCGCCGCCACCTCATCCGCGTAGAGTCCCGCAGCATTAATCAGCCAGCGGGTCTCAATCTCGCCCGCATCGCTGGTCACTGCGATGCCTTCCCCGCGCGGCACAAGCCGCGTGACGCGGGCGTGCTGCACAAGGTTCGCGCCGCGATCCAC
>JBOGNS010000367.1:0-3863 GCA_050747305.1 Candidatus Acidiferrales bacterium
GAAAATGACGGCGGCGCGCAACTCACCTGGCAATACAACAATCTCGTCTCCGGCGTGCCCATCGCCATTGCCATGCCGCAGAAGCTTCAGCCCGGGCCGCTGGCCGGGCAAATCAGCTTCTTCGCGCCGGTATCGCTCTTCTTTTTCTTCTTCCTGATGTTCATCATCACCACGATGCGCGGCATTGACTTGCATCCCATGAACTACTTCTTCCTCGCCGGCGCATTCTTTGCGTTCCACCTGCTGCTCGCCTACTTGGTGGATCACATCTCAATCCACCTGGCGTTTGCGATCTGCTCGCTGGTCTCGGTGTTCCTCGTGGTGAGTTACCTGCGGTTGGTGGTGGGCCTGCGCTTCGCGGCAGTCGAAGCGGCAATCTCTCAGCTCATCTACCTGGTGCTCTTCAGCTACGCCTTCTTCTTCGAGGGATTCACCGGCCTGGCCATCACCATCGGCGCCATCATCACGCTCTTCGTCGTGATGCAGATGACCGGCCGCATCCGCTGGGAGCAGCACTTCGCCCCCAAGCCGGCTCGCGCCTGAGAATCTGCCACTGAGGCACGGAGGCACCGAGAGTACGACGGTCACTCAAACCTGGAAACGATCCTGAAACCTGAAACCTCCGTGTCTCTGTGCCTCTGTGGCTAGGCTAAAGGACAGACCGGGAGGTCTGTCCTACGGCAGCACGCGGCCCGGGCGGTTGTCGGTGGCTTTGCCCAGGTTCCACACCAGCACTCCGTTGACAAACACTTTCTCGATGCCGTCGGCCAGCTTTGCCGGCTCGGCGAACGTGGAATTGTCAATCACCGACTCCGCATTGAACAGCACTAGGTCCGCCTTCATGCCTTTGCGGATCAGCCCGCGGTCGCGCAGCCCGAAACGCCGCGCGGGGAATGACGTCATCTTGCGCACCGCTTCGGTCAGCGTGAGCCACTGCTGCTCGCGCACCAAACGCCCCAGCACGCGCGGATAAGTTCCCGCACTGCGCGGATGGCGCAACCCGATGCCGCCGTCGCTCGACACCATCACCCACGGGCGCTGATAGAACGCGCGCACGTCTTCTTCCGTCATCGTGTGACCGATAATGCCCGCCTCGTCGTCGTCCACGATGCGCATGTACAGCTCAACTTCGCTGATGCCTTCCGCCGCCGCAATCTCGTCCAGGTTCCGCCCAAGATACGCCGGATTTGTCGGCAGCTCGGTAATCGTGATGTTTTTCCCGCCGCCGACGTCGTCCAGCGCCTCTTGCACGCTGGCCGTATCTTTCCACTGCTTGTTGGGCACCAGCACTTTCAGGTTCGAGTGCCACGCCGTGTAGGGATAGCAGTCGGCGGTGATGTCCAACCCGCGCCGCTGCGCGTCTTCCACGAGCTTGATCACCTCATCCGTTCTTCCCCACACGCCCACCGTGCCCAGCTTGATGTGCGTGATCTGCGCCGGAATCTTGGCTTGCTCGGCGATGGTAATCACCTCGCGCACCGCCTCAATGGTGCGGTCCGCTTCATCGCGCATGTGCGTGATGTAAATTCCCTTGTGCTTCGCCGCGACTTTGGCCAGCGCGACCACTTCTTCCGTGGTAGCGTAGCTGCCGGTTTCATACTCCAGCCCGCTGGAGAGCCCGCGTGCGCCCTCGCGCATGGCTTGCTCGACGAGCGCTTCCATCTTGCCAATTTCATCCGGTCGCGCCGCCCGGCGAAAATCTTCGCCCATTACCGCGCGCCGCACCGCGGCATGGCCCACCATCATCACCACGTTCACCGCCGCCGGATTCTTGCGGCGCGCATCCAGATATTCGCCGACCGGCAGCGGCGACCCGCCATCCTGCCCCAGCACCACCGTGGTGATGCCTTGCGACACTTGTGTCGTCGCGCCCGGGTCGGTTTCCAGCCCGCGCGTTGAATGGTTGTGCGGATCGATGAACCCGGGCGCGAGGAACAACCCTTCGCCCTCCACCGTGAGCTCGCGCGGGCCGGGCTTGAAGTTACCGACCTTAGTGATCTTGTCGCCCCGCACCCGCACATTTGCCTTGCGCGGCGGACGCGTCGAGCCATCCACCACCGTGGCCCCCACGATCACAAATGACCGCGGGCGGCTCTGCGCCTGTGCTTGTCCCGCCACGCATACAGCCGCAACCACCGCAAGAACGCCTGCAAACATTCCTCGTCGCATGAACTCTCCCATTCCCTCACAAAGCCCGCCAAGATAATCGCTTCGCGCTGAAAGAGCAAGAACCACTGCCGCGTATTACTGGGTGCGGGATTTCACCGCCACAACAAGGTGTGCGATCATGACTCCCATGGCTACGCAATCCGTATATCACGCGCCACAAACTCCCTGGTACTTCTCCACGCTTGTCGTGGTGCTGGCCATGGTGCTGCTCCCGCCCGTCGGCCTGGTGCTGCTTTGGATGCGCCCCGGCAAGCCCGGCGCGGGCCTCGGCCGCACCATCGCCGGATTCACCGGCAAGCTGGCGCTCTCCGCGCTGCTCGTGATTCTCACCCTCATTTACTTGGTGAACCTCGGCATTCTGCACATGGAAATGTCCGGCGCCGGCTGGAAGCCCATCTTTAGCTTCCGCGATCCCAAGTCCGACCAGGACGCGCTGGAACAGCATCGCGCACAGCAAGCCGCTTCCGCACCGCCCGCAGCCGCCCCGGCAACTCCGCCTGCCAATGATTCTTCCGCCTCCGCCGCAACGCCGGATACCAGCGGGGCCGCCGCAGCCGCCAACGCTGCTGCCACCGGCGTGGCCGCCAGCGCCGCCTCAATTCCTCGCGCTTACTGGACCGACTTCCGCGGCCCCAACCGCGATGGCATCTACACCGAGACGCCGCTCATCACTTCGTGGCCCGCCGGCGGGCTCAAGCCGCTATGGCGCCAGCCCGTAGGCGGCGGCTACTCATCATTCGTCGCTGCCGGCGGTACGGCTTACACTATCGAGCAGCGCCGTGACAATGAAGTGGTCGCCGCATACGACATCCGCTCGGGCCGCGAACGATGGACCCACGGCTGGCCCGCATTCTTCCAGGAGTCCATGGGCGGCGACGGCCCGCGCGCCACTCCCACTTGGGACAACGGCAAGCTCTACGCGCTGGGCGCCACGGGCGAATTTCGCTGCCTCGACGCCACCACCGGCAAAGTGCTCTGGCAGAAAAACATCCTCAGCGACAACGGCGCCTCGAACATCATGTGGGGCATGGCCAATTCACCGCTCGTGGTGGACGACAAAGTGATCGTCACGCCTGGCGGAAGCAACGGCCGCTCCGTAGTTGCGTACAACAAGCTGACCGGCGAGCGCATCTGGGGCGCGCTCGACGACCACGCCGCTTACACTTCGCCCATGGTGGTGCAGTTGCTCGGCGAGCGCCAGCTCATCGTGGTGACCGCCGCGCGCATGGCCGGCCTGCGCGTGGAAACCGGCGAACTGCTGTGGGACTTCCCGTGGACCACCATGTACGAAATCAACAGCGCGCAACCCATCGTGGTGGATCACGAGCACGTGTTCATCTCCGCCGGCTACGACCACGGCGCTGCGCTCGTGAAAATCGCGAAAAGCGACAGCGGATACTCCGCCACGCCCGTGTGGGAAAACCGGAACATGAAGAACCGCTTCAACAGCTCCGTGCTGCACGAGGGCTACATCTACGGTTTCGACGAAGCCATCTTCGCCTGCATTGACGCGCGCACCGGCGAGCGCAAATGGAAAGGCGGGCGCTACGGCTACGGCCAGGTGCTCCTCGTCCCCGCCTCCAGCGGTTCAGCTTCCGGCAGATCAGCGGTATCCGAAAGCGCCTCGTCTGGTTCCGGTTCTGCTCCAGCCGCCCGGGCTGTTTCCGGCCCCGCCAACCTCATTGTGATCACCG
>JBOGNS010000368.1:0-3297 GCA_050747305.1 Candidatus Acidiferrales bacterium
TCGCGGTGAAATTGGAGCTGCCCTCGAAGCCCTACCGTGAAATTCTCGAGGGCATCAGAGTCTGCAACCAGAAACGCCGCGCTTCCCAGCCCCTCAATCAAAAAAGTGCCGGGTGCATTTTCAAGAACCCGCCGGGCGCGTCTGCCGGGCGGATGATCGATGAACTTGGCTTGAAGGGGCATCGTGCGGGCGATGCCATGGTCAGCGACCGGCACGCAAATTTTTTCATCAACACCGGCGCGGCAAGCTGCGCGGACATGCTGCGGCTGGTGGAGTACGTGCGCGGGCGCGTGCGCGAGGCGCATGACGTGGAGCTGGAGAATGAAGTGTACTTCTGGAATGACTAGCGTCTCACGGGTTTCACCGCAGAGGGCGCAGAGGCAAAGTAAAAAGTAAAAAGGAAAAAGGAAAAAGGAAAAGAACCCCGGGACAGCGAAAGTAGGAGAGGCGCAAGGCGGAACTGTTGGGAGACGGGCGGGGTGGCGGGCAGTGAAAGGACGGGCAGGGAGAGACGGGGCAGGGAGAGGCGGGCAGGGAGAGGCAGGCTGGGTTAAAGGGCGGCGATGGCTGAGATGGGGATTCGCGCAGAGGAAGTGATGGTGGAGGACGAGCCACGGTATTTGCGCCGGCAGAAGCCGGTGGAGATTCGGCGGCGGAAATTTGGGCGGCAGGCGTGGCGGCTTTACACGCGGGTCGCCGTGCTGACTCTTGCTGGCGCGGCGGTGGTGTGGGTGGGGTATGAGACGGGGCAATTTTTCTACCGTTCGCCCCGCGTAATGCTTGTGGATTTGGAGCGCATCGAGGTGCATGGTGCGCAGCGGGCGCCGGTGGCGCTAATCCGCGAGAAGTTTGCGGCAGACCGCGGGGTGAGCGTAATGCGCGTGCCGCTGGAAGCGCGGCGCGCCGCGATTGAGGCGATTCCGTGGGTGGAGCGCGCACAAGTGAGCCGCGTGTGGCCGGACGGGATTCGCGTGGAAATTGCGGAGCGCACGCCAGTGGCGTTTCTTCGCATGAATACCGAGCTGGCGCTGATTGACGGCGAGGGCGTGATTCTGGACCGGCCGCTGGAGGGCAACTACCGCTTTCCGGTGGTGACCGGGCTTTCGGAGATAACGGCGCGCGAGGTGCGGCGGGAGAGGATGACGGAGTTCACGACGTTTCTCGAGGAGATTGGGCAGGTGCGCGCGAACGCCGGGGACATGGTGAGCGAGGTGGACTTGAGGGAGGCCAACGACCTGCGCGCGACGCTGACTGGGCTGCCAGGGGATCCGCGGGGGTCGGTGCTGGTGCACTTCGGCACGGGCGACTACGCGGAGAAGTTCCGCACGCTGGTGGAGAACATCGGGGCCTGGCGGGCGCAGGTGGGGCGGGTGGAGTCTGTGGATCTGCGGTTCGAGAGCCAGGTGGTGGTGAATCCGGAGGCGCGCGGTGCGACGGCGCGTGGGAGTGAGGGTGGCGGTGATACGCGGCAGTGAGGGCGAAATAGAAGCCGAGATGTTGAAGGTTGAATGTTGAAGGTTGGAAGGTCGGGGAAGTGAAGTGAGCAAGCGAGAGCGATACATCGTGGGGCTGGATATCGGGAGCACGAAGACGTGCGCCTTGATGGGCGAGATGGAAGAGGAGTCGGTGCGTTTTGTGGCGCTGGGGGCGGCGGAGTCGAAAGGGATGCGCAAGGGGCAGGTGGTGAACCTGGATGCAACGATCAGCTCGATCCGGCGGGCGGTGGAGGAGGCGGAGACCGCGTCCGGCGTGCCCATCGAGTCGGCGCTGCTGGGAGTGGCGGGGAGTCACATCCGCGGCGTGAACAGCCACGGCGGCGCGGTGATCGCGAATCGGCCGCGGGACATTCATCGCGAGGATGTGCGGCGCGCGGTGGAGGCGGCGCGGCACGTGTCGTTCCCCGAGGATCGCGAAGTGCTGCACGTGCTGCCGCAGGAATTTTTTGTGGACGGTCACGACAACATTCGCGACCCGATCGGGATGGTGGGGCAGAAGCTGGAGACGAATGTACACATCGTGACCGCGTCGGCGACAGCGACGCAGAACTACATCACCGCCGTGAACAAGGCGGGCATCGTGGTGCGCGATACAGTGCTGGAGCCGCTGGCGGCGGCGGATGCGGTGCTGACGCAGGATGAGCGCGAGCTGGGCTGCTGCCTGCTGGATATCGGCGGCGGCACCACGGAGATGATCGTCTTTGGTGGCGGCAACGTGCGGCACACGGCCGCGGTGCCAGTGGGCGGCGATCATTTCACGAACGATTTGGCGGTTGGCTTGCGCACGCCGATCCCGGAGGCGGAGCGCATCAAGCGACATCACGGGTGCGCGTGGCACGAGCTGCTGCGCCAGGATCACGCGATTGAAATTGCGAGCGTGGGCGACCGGCCGCCGCGCACGGTGTTTGCGCGGATGCTGTGCGAAATCGTGGAGCCGCGCGCGCAGGAGTTGCTGACGCTGGTCCACGATGAGTTAAGGCGCTCGGGACTGGAAACGCTGATCCCGGCGGGGCTGGTGATGACCGGCGGGGCGGCGCAGTTGGGCGGTCTGGCGATGCTGGCAGAGCACATGATGGGGTTGCCGGTGCGATTGGCAGCGCCACGCGGGCTGGAAGGCTTGAGCGAAGAAGTGGCGCGGCCGGAGTATGCGACGGCGGTGGGATTGGTGTTGTATGGCGCGCGGGCGCAACGCAGCGCGGGGCAGCGAGAGACGCTAGGGTCGAAGTTGAAGGCGTTGTTTGCGTCGTAGGAAAAGCGGACAGTCGACAGCTTACAGTCGACAGACGGCGGCAACGCAACGCCGATGGTTGCGCGGCGGAATGCCGGCGGTAGCGCGCAGGGTGAAGCCGGCGCCTAAAGCGGACAGGCAAGAGTGCCTGTCCTACACGAGTTCCAGTCCCCTGGGTCCGGGTCAGGGCGAGCCAGGTCATAAGGGACTAGCAGGTAAGAGGGCCAGCGGGAGGAAAAAATGGGGGGAGAAATGACGCCGAAGGAAAACGCCATCCGTTTTTCGTTCAGCGAAGAGGCGCTGCAAGGCGCCAGGATCAAGGTGATTGGCGTGGGCGGCGGCGGCTGCAACGCGGTGAACCGCATGATCCGGGCAAAGGTGGAAGGGATCGAGTTCATCGCGGCCAACACCGATTTGCAGGCGCTGAAAGGGTCACATGCGCCGCTGAAACTTCAGCTCGGGGCGAAGCTCACCAAAGGATTGGGTGCGGGCGCAAATCCCGAGGTGGGGCGCAAAGCGGCGCTGGAGGACACGGACAAGATCATCGAGTCGCTGGAAGGCTCGGACATGATC
>JBOGNS010000369.1:0-6250 GCA_050747305.1 Candidatus Acidiferrales bacterium
ACACCACACCTCGCAGGGAAACGGGACAGGATTATAGCGCAGCGGCAAATTGAGCCGTGCGCGCTCAGAAGCCGGTTTGCTGTTGCGCAGGCGGGACGAGCCGCTTCAGGGTGACCTCGACTTCTTCCGGCTTGAAGCCGAAGGGGCCGGGCTGGGCCTTGTGCGCGATGTGGCCGTCGCGGTCCACCACGTACAGGCGGTCAGGCCAGCCCGTGTAGGCCAGTTCAGTGGAGTTCGAGAAATCATCAATCAGGGTGGGGAATTCGATGCCCAGCTTCAGCGCGCAAATCCCCGCGACGCTGGTTTTTTCTTCGTAGCTCTTGGGATTCGCGAACACCACATTCTGCTCGAGATTGACATTCAACTGCCAGCCGTCGCTGGCATGCGCTTCGCGGATGTAGATCACGTAGAACTCTGCGCGATCCTTATACTGATGGTAGAGCTTGGTCAGCGCGGGAACCTCCCGCCGGAACGGCGGTCAAGTGTAGCTGCCGAACACCAGCACCACCGGCTTCTGCCCGCGGAACGACGAAAGCTGCACACGCGATTTCTTGTCGGTGGTTTCCAGATTGAAGTCCGGCGCCGCATCCCCCACTTGCAAATTTCCGCCGCGCGCCGAATTCCACAGCGGCACGAACGGCAGCACCGCAAACGCCGGCCCCGGCATCCGCGCCATAATGGCCGAGAAGCGGTCCAGCGGCTGGCACATCACCCAGTAGAGGCCAGCGGTCAGCAGCGCGTACACTACCGCCAGCGCCGCCGCCACTTTGAGCAATCTGGAGAAGAGTTTGCGCATCACCGTCTCCCGCAATTGAAAGGCATTCTACACTTGCGAATGCTCAACCCACAATCACCAAATGCTCCATTCACCGTTTTCCCCGAAGAATACTACGCATTGACAGTCTCGAGAGGTTTCGTCAGCATGACGCCGCTTCCCCAAGCGCCTTGTGCATCGCCACGGCAAAACGCTGCTGCTGATCAATCCCGTCGCCGGCGGCGGACGCGCCCGCCGCAGCGCGCCGCACGTCACGGCGCTGCTGCGCAAGCACGGCATTCACCTGGGAGTGGCCGAATCGCGCGATGCGCAGGACGTGCGGGCTCATGCCGCCGGGGCGGCTGCCGCCGGATTCCGCAACGTAGCCGTGCTCGGCGGCGATGGCACGCTGCACCACGCCGTGAATGCGGCGCTGCAGACCGGCGTGAACTTCGCGTTCTTCCCTGCCGGTAATGGGAACGACATGGCACGCGGGCTCGGCATCCCGCTCGATCCCATCGCCGCCGCGTATGCCTTCGTGCGCGGCCACCCGCGCCCGGTGGATTTGCTGCGCGCCCGCTTCGCTTGCGGCGAGACGGCGCACGTTCTTTCGGCGTGCGGCGTTGGGCTGGATGGCCAGGCCGCGCGGCTCGCGGCCACGCGTTTCCGTCGCTTGCCCGGCGCAATGCGCTACGTGGTCGCGGCGCTTTATGCGCTGGTTGGTTTCAAACCGTTGCAAATGGAAGTGGAATGGGGCGAAGGAAATTGCTTTGGCCCGTTGCCGCTCGCCGCAGTCGCCAACGGCCCCTCCTACGGCGCGGGCATCCGCATCGAACCTGCCGCGCGCATGGACGATGGCCTGCTCAACGTTGTTCTGGTGCAGCCGCTGCCAGTCACGCGCGTGCTGGAAGCCATTCCCATCCTGCTGCGCGACGGCAACCTGCGCTGGCCCGAAATTCGCCGTATCCGCACCCGCCGCGTGCGCCTCACCCCGCGCGATGGCAGCGCCGCATTCCACGGCGACGGTGAACTCTCCGGCACTCCTCCGGTGGAAATCGAAGTCGCCCCCGCCGCCACACGCTTCATCTACTGACGGTTAGGTTCCAGGTTACGGTTCCAGGCTACAGGTGCCAGGTACAGGTGTCGGGTTTCAGAGTCTCACCGTGGCACAGCACCTTCGATGTTAAGGAGTTCTGAGTAGTTCTGAGTTCTGAGTTCTGAGTTCTACCTTTTCTTGTTCACCTTGAGGTGGATCACAATTTCCCGGCGGGATTCATAGCTGGAGATGTTGCGCGTATTGGAGGTCTGATCCTTGTGCTCGGCGTGGATTTCATAATCGACGTTGGGGTCGAGGCCGCTCAGCCGGTAGGCGCCATCGTCGCCGGCGATGGTGGTGCGGATGGTGCCGGTCTTGGTGTTCTTCAGATACACAACGCCGCCGGCAATCGGCGCTTCATCCTTATCGATCACCGTGCCGCGCACCGTGCGCAGCCGCGACTCGCGGTCGTCCTGCGCCTGCGCTGCGCCGGCCACCGCGGCGAGCAATAGCGCCACGATCAGCATCTGCAGCATTCGTTTCACGGCTCGCCTCCTTACTTACTGCGTTCGGGCTGCATCCGGAAGATAAAGGTATTCACGGCGCCAACCTCTGCCGCGAATTTCTTCGTCTGCGGCTCGTAGCCCTTGACCTCCACAGTCGCTTCATACTCGAATCCGGGCCGCAACCTCAGCGCAAATTCTCCGCGGCGATCCGACTGCGCTTTCTCCCGGACTTTCTTCTCGCCCGCGCGGCGTACGCGAACCGCCGCGCCGGGAAGAGCGAACCCTTGTTCCGTAAACACGGTGCCGGCCAGGACAAACTCATCCGGCTTCTGTTCCTTCTGCTTTTCTTGCTGCTGCTCAGCGGCTGGCGCCTGATGCCCCGACACTGGCAGAACCCCGAGCGCCAGCACCAGCACCAACTTGGGTATCATGGCCTGCAAGTAGGATGAGTCCCTGCCCGAAAAAGATGCCGACCCTAAGTGCTTATTTATCACGTTCTTCTGCGTCGTCTTCGTCGATTTCTTCCAGCTCGTCTTCTTCATCATCCTCGTCCTCGGCGTCGTCCTCCTCTTCGTCGAGATCCTCCTCGTCTTCATCATCCTCGCCGGGGAGCACGTTGAGCTGCACGGGTGCGGTCGACACCACTTCCAGCTCCGCCTCGCACTCCTCGCAACTCATGATCTCTCCCTCTTCCACCTCGTCTTCGTCGAGGTCAATACTCGCGGAGCACTTCGGACAGCGCACCATGGGGATTTGCCTCCTGGATTGGGCGATTCGCTGAAACCGGAAGCCTAATATAGAACGCTGCCCTCAAGCAATCCCCTGAACGTAGGACAGGCCTCCCGGCCTGTCCTGGTGTCGCAGGCGCCGCACCGATCCGCAGGGCCCACTCTCGGACCTCCGGTCGACTGCACGCAAGCTCGCATGGATCGCGGCAGCGCCTTATGCGTTATCCTGCCAGCCATGTCGCGCAGCAGACGCTTGCCGGTGGTCGGCGTGGGCGGGGTAGTGATCCGCGATGGCCACGTGTTGCTGGCGCGACGCGCCCGGGCGCCGCTCGAAGGGCAGTGGTCCATCCCCGGGGGGCACGTCGAGTGGGGCGAGACGCTGGAGCAAGCCGTGGTGCGCGAGTTGCGCGAAGAAACCGCGCTCCATGTGCGCGTGCTCGAGCTGCTCGAAATCGTCGAACGAATCGGCGACGATCCGGCCGGCGATAGCGCCGCCGAAAGCTCCGTCGCACCCACGTCAGAGGAACGCCGCCTCACGCCGATGCAGGTGGCTGTACCGGAAGTGCGCGGTCTTTTCGCGCCGCAACATCACCACATCATTCACGACTACCTCTGCGAAGCCGCGGCAGGGGATGCACAGCCTGCAGGCGACGCCGCCGAACTCGCCTGGGCTGCCGAAATCGACCTCGCGCGCTTCCACCTCACCGCTGCCGCCACCCGCGTAATCCGCAAAGCCTTCGCGCGCACCCGCGTACCATAGGGACAACTTTACGCCGCCCGTGCGCTCGTGACTATGAATGACCGATCCAATTCACAGCGGAACGTGGGAGAGCGCTTCATCGGCTGGCTGTTGAAGCCGCATCCAGCGCAAAATAGATCTTCCTGTGCAACGGGCTGTTCTCGTGGCCGATTAGAAATTGCGATAGCGGGAACCGGTCGGCTACCAGCAGCCGCGGACTGGCAGCGTCGGCAGGCAGATCGAACACCAGCACCGTCTCGTAGGACTCACCGGGCCTGAGCGCGTGCGTCAGCGGCACATTGCGCGCTACGATTGCCTTCTGGCCCGCCAGCGATGTCGAATAGCGCCTGCCTGCTTCATCCACCACGCGCACCAGGCGCGGGTTGGGCCACAGTGGCATCCCCTCGGGGCGCCGGCTGGAAACCGTTTCCCCGTCAAACCAGGTGCGCAGCGTCACTACATAAAACGTGCCATCCGCGGTGGCTTGTTCGGCGTCTTCCCCGAGTGTTTTCGCGGTGCGCACATCGGTTACGGTGTACGCCGCGTGGCAATCAATCTCGCAGAAATACTTATGCTGTCCCGCCGCGAGAGTTTTTTCCTCACTGCCCAGCGAGCGCGCCAGCAGCGTCCCTGCATACACACCGGCGGCAACCGTGCCTGCCACCAGCACCCTTACCGCCAGCGCGTACCTCTGCGCCGCCAGCGCCCACAAGACTACCAGCCCCGCTGCGCCCAGCAGCAATCCCGTGAACAGAAACGTCAGCACCACCAACGGTGCGTTGTGCGGCATGAACTCAGCCATTGTGCCCTCCGTAGCACAGCCACTCCTGGCTGTGCGCGTGCCATGTGGAGTGCGGCGGCTTGCCGCCGTTCTCCCCGTGTGAAGCTTGCTTCACACGACCGCCCAGCCGCTTCATCCACGATTCGCAATGAAAGCGCACAGGCAAGAGTCCTCATCGGTTCGCTCAGGAGGCGCGTTACTAGCTTGCCGCGCGCTGCGGCACACGCCCGAAGCGCCGCTCGCGGCTGCGGAATTCCGCCAGCGCCGCCGAAAAATCCGCCGCATCAAACTCCGGCCACAACCGCGGCGTGAAATACAATTCCGCGTACGCGCACTCCCACAGCAGAAAATCGCTCAGCCGCTGCTCGCCGCCCGTGCGAACCAGCAGGTCTACGTCCGGCGCCGCATCGCACTCCGGCGACACCGACGCCAGCCGCTGCGCAAACGACTCGCGCGACACTTCCATCGCCGTGTACATGCGGCACGCCGCGCGCAGGATGGCGTCGCGTGACGAATAGTCAATGGCCAGCCGCACGTCAATCCCTTCCGCTTCGGCCGTGGCCGCCTCCGCCATTTCGATGGCGCTGCGCAACCCGGCAGGTATGCGGTCACGCCGCCCAATCACGCGGATACGCGCCTGCGACTCGGTGGCACACGCCTGCTCGGCAAGGAAATCCTCGAATACATGCAGCAGCGTGCGCACTTCTTCGGCCGGGCGCTGCCAGTTGTCGGAGGAAAACGCGAACAGCGTGAGCGTATCCACGCAAAGAATCGGCGCTGCGGCCATCGCGCGCCGCACCGCGTGCGCACCCGCTTCGTAGCCTTCCGCGCGCGGGCGACCGCGCAGCGAGGCCCAGCGCCCGTTGCCATCGGGGATGATGGCCACGTGCAGGGCGGAGGCAGCGCGACGGTCCATGGAGGCAGGCTACTGCGGCTGGCGCACTATTGTCAAGTACTTTCTTATATAAAGTTAATTGCCGCTCCGGAGGCAGGAGCCTCCCGGCTGGGACCCGGCGGGGGACAGAATTCTCCGGGCTGAGGCCAAACGGGGGAGAAGGGCGCGGAAACCTTTTGCGCGCGCTCCGGCTACGTTCCAGTCGCTGCCCTGCCGCACCGGGCTCGCGTGTATAGTGGCCCTATGAAGCGGCACAAAAGCCTGCACGCCCTCAGCCAGCATCATCATTTCGCGCTGATCCAATCCTTGTTTATCCGCCGCGCGCGCCAGCAGCCGCCCGCCAAACGCGCTGCCGCGCTGCGCCGCGTGGCTGAAAAATTCCTGCGCTTTTGGGAGGAATCCGGCCGGCTGCACTTTCGTGAAGAAGAGGAAGTGCTGCTTCCCGCTTACGCGCGCCACGTCTCCATCGAAGCGGACGCCGAGGTGATCCGCATGCTGGCCGACCACGCCGCCATTCGCGCGCGCATCGAGCAATTGCGGGAACGGCTGGAAGCGGGCCATCCAGTAGAACAGGATTTGGCGGGCTTGGGCCGCATGATCAGCGACCACGTGCGGCTGGAGGAGAATCAGGTCTTCCCGCGCATCGAAAAGATGCTCAGCGAAAGCGAACTGGCGGCGCTCGCCCGCCGCCTCACGCGCTTGCACGCGAAAGACTCTTGCGCCCGTTAGCGCCCGCGCGCTTTTGCTTCAGCAGGGCCGCCAGCGTCATAGCATTGTTGTAGTGCCGCTTCTTGCTTCCGTAGAGCAAGGC
>JBOGNS010000370.1:0-6390 GCA_050747305.1 Candidatus Acidiferrales bacterium
AGACCCAGCAGGGTGCCGAGTCGCGCCAGCGTCACCGGCTGCTTCGAAAAGCGCCGCCACGTCCGCCGCGCGAGCAGCACCGAAGGAAACTCCCCCGCGCGCTCCGCCGCTGGCAATGCGACCTGCGCGGCGCGCGGATAATGCTTTACCGGCGACGGCACGCGCATCCGCTGTCCCCGTGCGCGAAAGTGCCGCTCCTCTTCCGCCGCGTCGGTGAGGAACTGCACGTCTTTTGTGGTGAAGTGAAAAAAACCTGCGGCAGGGTTCCAGTCGTCCCACGAGGCCAGCCGCGATCCACGCTCCCTCTGCGGCCGCCGGCGCACATGCTCCAGTAGTCCGTGCCGCGCCAGTTGCTGGAGCGAAGCGCGCAGCGAGGCTGGCGTGTAGTCATCCAGACGATGCTCGAGTTCTTCCACGCGCCGCCACCGGTCGAAAAACGAAAGAATCACGCACGCCAACGGATCGGCTTCCGTTGTGTGCCCCGTCGCGTAATTCTCAAAAACGAGTTGACCGTCTTGCCAGTAGAGGACCAGATGCGGCGCGCGTCGAAAATACGAATCCTCCTGCCGTGCCACTTTCGCCTCCGTCGTGTATCTCAGGCCTGGCTCGTGAACAGACCACGACGGCCGCGAGCGCTGAAAGCAGCACGCCGGTCTTCTCGGGTGCTCGCGCGAGTCATGACTCAGCGCGGGCGCGAATGAGCGCGCAGAAATCCTCTCACGCGTTCTGCGGGCAGCTCTTAGTGCTGAAAGTTGCTGCCTTTGCCCGTTTACAACTCTTCGTACTGAACGTCATCGCGGCCCTCTTCTTCCGCCGCTTCGCTTTCACCTTCGCTTTCTTTTTCCTGGCCATTGTCCCCTCCACACTCCAGATTTCACACAACGCCAATCACTGCACCTGGGAATCAAATCCGGTGGGCCCTGTCCGCGCAGTGTAGGCTCGGCCGCCACAGAGGTCAATAGCTAAAACAGGAAATGGCCTCCGGCGGCGCTTTTCCCCTCTCGCTCTCTCAGTGCCCTCTGCTTCGTTTTTTATTTTCCGAGCGCGCCTAAAACGCCGCTTCCGCCACGCGCACCGCATTGGCCATCAGCGTGAACGTAATATTCTTCGCCGGCAGGAAGGGGTACGACGCGCCATCAATCAGGTACAAGTTTTCAAAGAGCCGGCTGCGCCCGTCATCCGTAGTGGTGTGCGGCCCGCCAGCCTCGACCATTGGCAGCGTGCCGGCATAATGCGCGCTGGCGCCCATCGGACGCAGATGCGCCATCCCGGGCGGCACCAGACAGCCCAGCTTCCACAGGCCTTTTCCCACGCGCTTCACCGCTTCCGCGCGACGCCGCGGCTCATCCGCCGCTGGCTGGTAGTAAATCGTGAGCCGCGCCGCACGATCGCCAGCCGCCCCAGCGCCACCGCCATCGGTTTCCAGCGACACGGTATTCGACTCGCGCCGCGTGTCGTGAAAATTCACATTGACGATGCCCAGCGCGCAGTGCGCATTGCGCACGATGTAGCTTGCGGTCCGCAAATCCACCGGCAAATTCTGCATGATGGGGTGCAGCAGTCCCGTCTTCAGCGTGGTGACTTGCCCATGCACATAGTGACGCGGGTCCTCCGCCTCCAGCCCCAGTCCCACCAGATGATACTGATACGTGTCCGGGTCATACGGCTGGCCCAGCAGCCGCAAATTCACAAACGGCACCAGCACCTGCCGGTTATCCATGAAGCCTGCGAGTGACACCACTTCGCCGCTGTCGCGATAAATCGAATTGAGATAGACATAGGTGGAGGAGAGCGCGCCCGCCGCCAGCACCAGCGTCTCCGCCGGAAATGCCTGCGCCGCGCCGCCCTCGACCGGCTCGGCAACGACTGCGCGCACGCGATGCCCCGCGTCGTAACGGAAGTGCGTCACGCGCATCCCGGAGCAATACCTGAACTGCGGAAACTCGCGGCACTCCGCCAGCGTGATGGAGGGCGTGTAGAGAGAAAGCGTAGGGCAGCCCCACAAGCAGCGGCCAAGCAACTGGCACGCTTTGCGCCCATTGCTGTCGCGCGTCAGCGTGGCCACGCGCGTGCGCCCCATGTAAAAGCCGGCGGCGTTCAGCGTCGTCCTGCCTTCGCCGTACTTCTCCATCAGCAGCCGCGAGTGCCGGTCGAACGGGAGCGGCGCCATCAGGTTCGCGTGCAGCGGGAAAAATCGCGCCAAGTCGTCCGGCTCACCCGTGATGCCGATGCGCCGCGCCACTTCGTTGTAGTGCGGCTCGATCTCCGCGTAGCCGAAGGGGAAATCCTTGAGCTCCGCATCGTTGAAGGGATAGCAGCCCGCGGTCCACGCCTGCGCCATGCCGCCCTGCGCGAACGAAAACAGCGGCTCGAAGCCCCGCGAGCGAAACCGAAAATCGCCCGCATTGCGGAATATGTACTGCTTGCCCGGCGGAATGCCGTAATACTCCTTCTCGACATCCGGCAGCAGCACGCCTTCGAAGTTTTTTCCCAGGAAATATTCGGCGGGGTCGTCGAGGTTCTCTTTCAGCTTTTGAAGACTGTCCGCAGGCCGCAGTGGAGGATTGCCGGAGTAACCCACGTCGAGCATCGTCACCGCGCGCCCCTTGCGCAGCAGCGACAGCGCAAAGTGCACCGCAGTGGGCCCGGCTCCGACGACAACCGTCTCGCTCACGCCGGCTCGCTCCGGTTCGCGCGCGCTCGGTCACCCGTTCCCATCAGCACATGCAATGGTCCCAGCGTTACGAGCGCCGCCGCCAAGCGCACCGCGAAGCCAGCCCCGCGTCCCAGCAGGCGCAGCGCAAATCCCGCGACTGACCCGGCGTCCGCCTGATCTTTCCATCCGCAATTCGAGGGGCTGCTCTCCAGAATCGCCGCCAGCAAAATCAACTTTTTTCGCAGCGCCGACCGCCGCGCCAGCAGGCACGCGTACGCATCGGCCACCGCCGCGCGCACCGGCCCGCGCGCCGCCACGCGCACCAGCAGCGCATCAAATCTGCCGCGCGCCGCCAACCGCCCGCTCACCGCGTGCGCCTCGCGATATTTGCGCGCCACATACTCGGCCGGACCTGCGCCGATCAGATAGCGAGCAAACGCGTCGCATTCGCGCGCCAAGTCTGCATCACTTTGTCGGCTGGCGCGTGTGGCTTCATCAGACGGCGCACAGCCAGGAATGGCTGCGCTACCCGATGCGCCAAACGCACGCGCGTCCGCAAGCATCTCGTCCACCGATTTGCGCTGCGGCCACAGTTGCTCGGTGCGCGGATGCGGCGCTGCTGTGCCGTCAAAACGGAACGAACTAAGCTGCCCGACTGTCACCGGCAGCCGCGTACCCAGCAGCCGCTCCAGCAGCGACAGCATCGGAATCATCAGCCCCAGCGGAACGCGCATCACGCGCGGCTCGCGACCCTTGCGCATCCGCGCCAGCTTGCGCATGAACTCTTCCATCGCGATTACATCAGGGCCGCCAAACTCAATGGTCTCTCCCTCGAACGCATCATTCTCGATCAACGCCGCCAGAAATCCGGCGACGTCATCCACATCCACCGGCTGGATCGGCGTGCGACCGTCGCCAAACACCGGCATCACCGGCAAATCCGCGAGCTTGGCCATGCCCGCCAGCACCGGCGACCCGCGCCCCGCTAGAATGGTGGGCCGCACAATGGTCCAGCGCATCCCGCTGGCGCGCACCGCTTCTTCCGCCTGCTGCTTGGACTGCGCGTAGTAGTACCGCCGCGTATCCGGGAATTTCACCGCAATCGTGCTCACGTGCAGGAAGCGCTGCACGCCCGCCGCGCGACACCGCTCCACCAGCGCCCGCGTGCCCTCCGCGTTCACGCGAAAATACTCTTCGCGCTCCGCTTTGCCTGTCACCGCGGCCAGGTGCACCACCGTATCCACCTGCCGCAGGCACGCCTCATAGCTGGCCGGCTTGCACAGGTCACCTGTCACCTGCTGCACGTCAGCCGAGGCAGTGTCCGCGCTCGCGCTGAGTCGCGTCCGCCGCAAACAGTAAATCGTCGATGGCGCCGCCGCCGCGCCCATTCGGCGCAGCAGCGTCTGCCCTGCAAATCCACTCGCCCCGGTAATCAGTATCGAACGCACGTGTGCCGTCTAATGTGCCTTGGGGTTAGCCCGTTTTGCGTGCAGCTCTACGAACAAGATGCAAAGGAACGGACGATACGGTGGACAACACTGCGGCCATTAGCCATAACGCTGCGATGGCTTGCCAGGGCATCACGGGCGCACCGTCACCGGATGTAGCTGTCTGCTCAAAGAAAAGCGAAGCAGCCAGGCACGTGGCCGAGGCGACTCCAACAAAGATCGGCCACTCAGTGGCAGCGATCGACGTTATGAAGGAAACAAGAAATGCCAAGAACACGAAAACACCCCACCATCCGAAGGTGGCAGAAATTATGAGCCGCCCGGACCAAGAGAGAGTAGCCATCAAACAGGCGATTGCCACCAGATTTCGGGCTAGCACTGCAAGCTCGGATCGCCCTAGCACTGCGTCAATCCATTTCTGAGCCGATATTAACGCTGAAGCGCCAAACCCGAACGCTCCGAAAACGATGACCACTTCAGGCGCATCCGAAAAACCGTCGCGTACCCACACTAGAAACCCCGCAGCGATTATTCCAGCTGCGAAGTGGCGCGCCAATGCCACACGGTTAGCTTTCAATCTCCACGGAAGAACTTGCACTCGCTCTCCCCTGCGCAGTCAAAACGAATCGCGCCGACGCCGTTATGTTATGCCAAAAAGGGGAGACCTTACATTGACTTGGTGTTCTCAATGTTCCGCTGACGCGGCCGGCCACGACCATGAGCGCGCGTGTGGTAACGAACTCGCAAGCATGGAGTCACAACACCGCGGCGTGGGAAACCTGCGTCGCGCAATCTCCATCGGCATGCGAATTCTTTCAGCTTGGGGTTGCGAATCAAGAAAGAACGCGCTTGCTTTGCAGGGCTGCGCTTTTGTACTCGCGGCTCCACAGCAGGCGGCGCAGGCGGAAAATTCCTTTGATGTCTTCCCACGCGGTGCTCACGATCTTCACCCGGCTGTCGTCGTCTTCATCCCACTTCACCGGCAGGTCGGCGATGCGGTAGCCCTGCTTTTCGGCCAGCACGAGCAACTCGGTATCGAGGAACCACGACTGATCCTTCACCTGCGGGAGCAAATTCTCTGCGGCTTCTCGCGTAAGGAACTTGAAGCCGCACTGCGCATCGCTGAACCGCGTCCACAGCACCGCCTTGATCATCAGGTTGTAGCAGCGGGAGATAAACTCGCGCTGCCAGCTTCGCTTGGTGCGCGATTGCCGCTGCAAGCGCGACCCAATGGCGATGTCGTAGCCCTCTTCCACCAACGCATGCACTGCACGGGGAATCGCTGCCAACTCCGTCGAGAGGTCCACATCCATGTAGCCGACGATGTCCGCGCGGCTCTGCATCCACGCGCAGCGCAAAGCGCGCCCGCGGCCGCGCTGCTCCAGGTGCAGGAAGCCCACGTCGTCATGCGCCGCAGCCAGCCCGGCCGCCACTTCGCGTGTGCCGTCGGTGGAGCCGTTATCCACTACCACCACGCGCCACTTCGCGCGCAGATTCTGCGCCAGAAATTCCCGCACCGTGCACACGCTGCGCGCCAGCACGTGCGCCTCGTTCAGCACCGGAATGACCACATCCACCGTCAGTTCCGCGCTGCGCTTCCTTGCGGGTTCAGCCGGTTCGATCGTTAATTGGGCGCCCGAGCCTCTGTTCACCGCTGCCATCCTTACGATTGTCAGCCTTCCGCGAGCCACCGAAACAACAACCTGCAAAGCCTGCATCAATCTCGCAAATCACCTACCAAAGCCAATCGCTCATAAACATCTTCGAATCAATTAAATAGATTGACTTCTGGTTCTTCAGGAGCGGGGTCAGCCCGCAAATTAGTGCAATCTTTTTCACACCCTCAACCGCAGACCCGACCTTGGCAAGATGGCAACACTATAGGGGTTGCCATCTTGCCAGGGTCGGGGGCGGGCGGCTCGACAGGCTCGGAGCATGGCGCAAAGCATGATGGGACGCGCGGATGGGCGGGGTACCGGGGTTGCCATCCGTCCCGGCGTCAAGCATCACCGAGGTAAGAGCAATGCGCTATGGCCGATGCGCAATCGGTCACGCGTGAGGACTGACGCGCTTCGCCCCGGCCCAAATCAGCCACACACCGAGCAGCAGCGCTGCCAGCACCATCCATCCGGCCCACGCGGCCCAGATCGAGCTGGGGTCCGCCATTGCCGGGAAAAATTCCGTCGCGCGCTCCAGCGTGCTCAGCCATGGAAACTGCGGGCCTTCGGCGACGATGCGACGCAGCGACTCATACGGGCTCTCGCGCACCATCGCCACCGCCCACGC
>JBOGNS010000371.1:0-11073 GCA_050747305.1 Candidatus Acidiferrales bacterium
ACGTGGCCGGATTTGTCGCAGCCAGTTACGCGCGCGGGATTCGCCTGGTGCACGTCCCGACCACGCTGGTGGCGCAGGTGGATAGCGCCATTGGCGGCAAGACCGGCGTGAATCTGCCGGAAGGAAAAAATCTCATCGGCGCATTTCACCAGCCGCGCCTGGTGGTGGCGGATCCGCACGTGCTGCGGACTTTGCCGGAGCGCGAATTTCGCGCCGGGCTGTACGAGGTAGCGAAATACGCCATACTGGGCGATGCGGAGCTGTTCGCGCTGCTGGAGCGGAATGTCGCGCGCCTCTCGCGCAATTCGCCGCTGCTCGACGAAGTGATTGCGCGCTGCATTCGCATCAAGGCCGAAATCGTCAGCCAGGACGAGCGGGAAAGCGGCCCGCGGCAAGCGCTCAACCTCGGCCACACGTTTGGCCATGCTTTAGAATCGCTCACGCGCTACGGGCGCTTTCTGCATGGCGAAGCCGTGGGCTGGGGATTGATGGCGGCGGCGGAGCTGGCGAAGCGGCGCGGCATGTTGGATGCCGAGTCCGCGAGACGCATCGCGAGGCTGGTGCGCAGTGTGGGCGCCCTGCCGTCAGTGAAGAAAATCGCGTCCGAGCACCTCTGGCTGAAGATGCAGACGGACAAGAAGGCGCGCGCGGGGCGACTGCGTTTTATGCTTCCGCGGAAAGTGGGAGCGGTGGAAGCGGTGGATGACGTAAGCGTAAAAGAGGTGAGCGAAGCGTGGGGAGCGGTGCGGAAGGACAGTGGCTAGTGACGAGTGGCTAGAGAGAAATTCGCCGGGCGGCTTGATGCGAAAGCAAAACAATTGACGCAGAGGGCGCAGAGGCACAGAGGCGCACAGAGTTCACGGAGAGCGGGTAGGATGGCGATGCGCGGCACCATGATGGAGTATCCGCTCACGCTTAGCTCGCTGCTGGAGCGAGCGGAGCGGCTGTTTGGTGATGTGGAGATTGTGTCGCGGCGGCCGGACCGCTCGCTGGCGCGGTCGCACTATGCGGAGTTCACGCGGCGTGCGCGCGCACTGGCGGACGCGCTCACCCGCGCCGGGCTACAGCGCGGCGATCGCGTCGCGACGCTCATGTGGAACAACGCGGCGCATCTGGAAGCCTACTTCGGGATTCCCGCGGCGGGCGGCGTGCTCCACACGCTCAACCTGCGATTGCACGCCGATGAACTCGCCTACATCGCGAACCATGCGGAGGATCGCTTCCTGATCGTGGACGACGTTTTGCTTCCCGTGCTGGAAGCTTTTCGCGACAAAGTGAAATTCGAGCGCATCTGGGTGCATCCTTTTTCCGGCGAAGCGAACCTCGCGCCGGCCTTCGATTCCTACGAATCATTGCTAGGCTCGGCGACGGGCGATTTTCGTCTGCCCGCGCTGGATGAGAACGAAGCGGCGGCCATGTGCTTCACCTCCGGCACCACCGGCAAGCCCAAAGGCGTGATGTACTCGCACCGCGCGTTGGTGTTGCATTCACTGGCCGAGGCCATGCCGGACGCTTTCGCCTTCAGCCAGCGCGACACCGTGATGTGCGTCTCTTCCATGTTCCATGCCAACGGTTGGGGCTACCCTTTCAGCGCGGTGATGGTGGGCGCGAAACTGGTGTTTGTGGGCCCGCACGCGGATCCAGAAGGACTGCTTGATCTGATGGAGCAGGAGCGTGTCACACTCACCAACGGCGTGCCTACGATCTGGATCGGCATCCTGGAAGCGCTGGAGAAAAATCCCGGGCGCTGGAAGCTGCGGCCGGGCCTGCGCGCGGCCGGCGCCGGCACCGCCATGCCCGAGTCGGTGATTCGCGGCCTCGATAAGCACGGCATCAGCATCGTCCATCTGTGGGGAATGACGGAAACCACGCCGCTGGCTACCTCCAGCACGCTGTGCGCGGCGATGGAAGGCTGGAGCGACGACCAGAAGTACGCGGTGCGCGCCACGCAAGGCCGCCCCATGCCGCTGGTGGACTTGCGCGCGATGTCGGGCGGCAAGGAAGTGCCGTGGGACGGCAAAACCATCGGCGAGCTGCAAGTGCGCGGGCCGTGGGTGGCGGGCAGCTATCACAATTTCCTCGAATCGCAGAATCGCTGGACCGACGACGGCTGGTTCGACACCGGCGACGTGGTGACGATCGATCCGCACGGCTACATTCGCATCACCGACCGCAGCAAGGACCTGATCAAGTCCGGCGGGGAGTGGATTAGCTCGGTGGACGTGGAAAACGCGCTGATGGGCCATCCTGCGGTGCGTGAGGCCGCAGTGGTTGGCGTGCCGCATCCCAAGTGGCAAGAGCGGCCGCTGGCGGTGGTCGTGTGCCGCGACGGGAAAGGCCCTTGCGACCCCACGAGCGAAGGCGCGCTTTGCGATGCGCTGCGGCAGTTTCTGGCTGCGAAATTTGCCAAGTGGCAGTTGCCGGATGCGTTCGTGTTCGTTGGCGAGATTCCGAAAACGTCGGTGGGAAAATTTCTGAAGACGAAGCTGCGCGAGCAATACCGGGATTGGAAGTGGGTGTGAGGGAGCCTCTGCGTGAGCCAGCCTCAGTAGAAAGAGCACAGGCTGGAAAGCCTGTGCCACCTGCGCCGGGGACACAGCCGGAAGGGATTCGCGACGAGCGCGCCGCTGCATCGTATGTGCGGGAGATGTTCAGCCGCATCGCGCCGCGCTACGATCTGCTGAACCATCTGCTGTCGCTCAATCTCGACCGGGTGTGGCGGCGGCGGACGGCGCGGCGGTTCGCACACATCTTGTCGCGCGGCGATGCGAGCGTGCTGGATTTGTGTTGTGGGACGGGGGATTTGACGCTGGCACTGGCGGATGAAGCGGCGCGAGTGCGAGAGCGAGGCAAAGTCAAAATCAAAATCATCGGAGGAACACAGAGGGCACAGAGGGGCACAGAGTTTCACAGAGGCGCGACGATCTGGGGCAGTGACTTCGCACATCCGATGTTGGTGCGCGCTGTGGGGAAGGCCGGCAAATCTGCGAGTCCTGACTTTTCTGAGATTTGCTTCGTTGAAGCCGATGCGCTGGCGCTGCCGTGGCCCGAGGCCAGCTTCGATCTGGTGACTGTCGCCTTCGGTTTCCGCAACCTAGCCAATTACCAAGCCGGCCTGCGCGAAATCCGCCGCGTGCTGAAGCCGGGCGGGGAGGTGGGCATTCTGGAATTCGCTGCGCCGCGCAGCCGAATGATCGCCGCGCTCTATCGCATGTACTTCACGCGAATCCTGCCGCGCATCGGCGGCGCGGTCTCCGGCAGCCGCAACGCCTACACCTACCTGCCCGCCTCCGTGATGAAGTTTCCATCGCCCGAAGAACTGCAATCGCAAATGCGCGCCATCGGCTTTACCAACCCGCGCACCGCCCTCTGGACCTTTGGCGTCGTCGCGCTGCACACGGCACGAAAACCCTGAGCGCGCCCGCATCACGATGCGGCTTTAGCTGTGCGCGGCCGGACGTGGCAAGGATTATAAGCAAGCAGCGCTAGTGTCCCGAGTCAGAAGTTCGTAACAGAATTGCCCGCGGTAAGGCGGCGCCTTGGAGTGCGGGTGCTTGCTCCCGCTTGTGCTATGGAGGTCCGCCGTGCAAGAGCATCAGTGATTTACCTGCCGGAGCAAGCTCCGGCAGGGGAGAACGGCGGCAAGCCGCCGCACTCCATACGCGCGCCGAATTGTGCAGCGAACTTCTGACTCAGGACACTAGGATCTCAGCGCAACCGGCCAACGCACTACGCCGGGCGCGAGGGGAGGAATTGATCCCTGTGTGTCGGAACCTGTCTCCACGGAAACTTGCAACCTGACTCGCTCATCGAGGTAACGGATTTGTGCGCGTATTATCCGCTTTGACAGTTCTCTCGATAACGGTTGCCTGCTGAAGATCAAATAGCCTTCACTCCTGCGCCCATCACGCGGGGCGGGTGGTGGGGTTGGCGCTGGCGGCGCTGGTGGGGAGTTGCAGGTCGGCGGGGGTGATGCGGTGGTTGTCGCAGAGGATGGCGGCGCGTTCGATGGCGTTTTGGAGTTCGCGGACGTTGCCGGGCCAGTGGTAGGCGAGGAGGGCTTGGCGGGCGTCGTCGCTGAGGGTGAGGGCGGGCTTGTTGAATTCGCGGCGGTAGTGCTCGAGGAAGTGCTGGGCGAGCAGCAGCGTGTCGTTGCCGCGTTCGCGCAGCGGGGGGATGGTGAGCGGGACGGCGGCGATGCGGAAATAGAGATCCTCGCGAAACATTTTTGCGGCGATGGCGGCGCGCAGGTCGCGGTTGGTGGCGGTGACGATGCGCACATCCACCTCGACGGGCACCGTACCACCCACGCGATCGAAGCATTTCTCCTCCAGCACGCGCAACAGCTTGGATTGAATGGCCGGCGGCAACTCGCCGATTTCATCGAGGAACAGGGTGCCGCGATGCGCCAGCTCGATCTTGCCGATTTTGCGCGCGCCCGCGCCGGTGAAAGCGCCGCGCTCGTGCCCGAACAGTTCGTTCTCGACCAAGCCTTCGGGGATGGCCGCGCAATTCAGGGCGATAAAGGGCTGTTCGCGCCGCGGGCTGAGGTGGTGAATGGCGCGCGCGAATAGTTCCTTGCCGGTGCCGCTTTCGCCGAGCAGCAGCACGGTAGAGTCTGCGGCGGCGACGCGCTGCACCTGCTGGCTGACGGCCTTCAGCGATACATGCTCGCCGACGATGCGCGGGAAACCGTAGCGTGCGGCATACTCCTCGCGCAGAATTAGGTTTTCGCGCAGCAATTCCTGCTGGCGCGCGGCGCGCCCCACCTGCAACTTGAGGTGATCGAAGTCCACCGGCTTCTGGATAAAATCGAATGCGCCTTCCTTCATTGCGGTGACGGCCTCTTCCACCGAGCCGAAGGCAGTCATCAGGATAACGGGGATGGTGGGATCCGCCTGTTTGCTTTCGCGGAGCACGTCGATCCCGGAGGCGCCGGGCAGCTTCAGATCCGTCAGCACCAGGAGGTAGCGGCGTTTGCGGACGCGGTCGATGCCGGCGTTGCCGTCGGGCGCGTCGTCCACCGCGTAGCCGGCCTTCTCCAGCGCCTTGCGCAGCACGGCGCGCAACTCGGCCTTATCCTCGACGAGCAGAATCGGTTCCATCGCTGCCGTTTTATCACAGCGCTGCGCAATACGGGATGATCTTGGGGAGGACAGTTGCGAGGGTGAAACGTGAAGCTCACAGTCGACAGCTAACAGTCAACAGCGGGCCTGCAAAAGACGGGGTGTGCCCCGAAGCGCGCCTCAAACTGTAAGCTGTTGGCTGTAAGCTGTTGGCTGTAAGCTGTTGACTGTAAGCTGTGAGCTGTCGGCTGCCTTTACGGCCGTGACCAGCCTGGGTTGCCGCCGGCCTGGCGCAATTCATCCTCGAGGTCCGCGAAGGCTTGCTTCAGCGCGGCCACTTGCGCCTGCTTCTCTTCGATTTTCTTGGTGTGTTCGTTGATTTCGGTGCGCTTGAGTTCTTCCTCGAGCGTTTTCTGCGGGTCGTTGTAGAACTGCATGCGCTTCAGGTTCAGTTCGCGCTGTAGGATGTCGAGTTCCTTCTCGGCGTCGGCGAGTTGCTTACGCGCAGCCGCGAAGCGTTCGCGCCAATACACCTCACCGCGCTGTTGCGCCTGCTGCTGGCCTTCGGCGCCTGCGTGCCCCTGTTGGCCGGCCTGCGTTTCGTCGTCGCGCGGTGGCGGAACGGTTCCGACTACATTCACCGCTCTTCCCGACGTGGGCAGATTATCGTTGGTGTAGACCTTCGGCTTATCCTGGCCCTGTTTTTTCTGGCGAGCTTTGCGCGCCGCCTCGGCGAGCGATTGCGTTTCAGGCTTGGGCTTGGCCTGGGACGAAGACTGCCCCTGCGCCAGCGCCGATGCGGGTAGCAGCAGCGCGATCCCGGTAACGGTCAGGACTGTCTGGGTAGCCTTGCGCATGACGGCCGCCTTTCGCAGCGCCGTGGGGCTGCGCCCCTTCCGGCTCGCTACGGCGAGTTTAGATGCGGGGAATAGGCGAATCAACTGCCCGGAGGCCATGTTGTGTCGCAGCAATACATTGTGCAGCGAGGGCTTCCTGCCTGTGATGTTGCGACGGCAGAATTGTCCCGCCCGCCAAAGTGACGAATCCCGGTTTACGTGCCGCTGCCGGGCAGCCACACCAGGAATTCAGCGCCGCCTTCCGGGCGGTTGCGCGCCGTGATGGTTCCGCCGTGATGCACGATGATTTTCTGCACCAGAGCGAGTCCGAGGCCGGTGCCGTCGGGCTTGGTGGTGAAGAAGGGCAAAAACAAGCGGGGCAGGTCATCGCGGGCCACGCCTGGGCCGTTGTCCGCAACGGTCAGCCGCAACCCGGCGTGGCCAGCGTGCTCGACAACGTCGCCCGTCACCGTGACCTCCGCTGCGTGGTCCGGCCCTGGGCCGAAATGCGCCAGCGCGGCCTCCGCAGCGTTGCGCACAAGGTTGGCGATAGCCTGGCGCAGCAGCGGTTCGTCACCCACGACCGGGACGAAGTCCCCGGCAACGCTGAACTTGGCCTCAGGAAACTGCGACGCGCATTCGTCGATCACGCTATCCAGCAGCGGGCGTACAGAAACCGGAGACGCGCTTGCCTCCAGCGGCCGCGCAAAACGGAGAAACTCTGTGACGATGTTGGCGAGCGACCGTGTTTGCGCCAAAATTTTTTCCGCCGATTCGCCAGCCTCGCTCTGCGCTGCGGCTTCGCCGCGGATCAACTGGGCATGCCCGGAAATGGTGGCCAGCGCATTCTTGAATTCGTGCGCAATGCCCGCAGACATCTCGCCCAATGCCGCGAGGTTCTCGCGCAGCCGCACTTGCTGCTGAAGTTCGGTGAGCTCGGTGAGGTCGGTCAGCAGGCAGAGCGCGCCGGTGATCTTGGCCTTCGGGTCGCCGGAGGACTGCACCGGCGAAATCGTCAGCCCCAGGTGGCGCAGTTCGCCGGCGGGTGTGAGATGGTCCACCTCCTCGCGCTGGAACGTGCGGCCTTGGTGCAGGCTGGAGGCCAGCAGCGCCACCAGCGCCGAATCCGGCCCCAGCACCTCGCTAAAACGGCGAAACGCCATCCCTCGCGTGCCCAGGGTTGCTTCCGCGGCGGGGTTCGACATCGTAATCAAGCCTGCCTGATTAATCAGCAGCAGGCCGGTGGGCATGTTGCGGGTGACCGCGACGCTCAGTTGCGCGGTCTGTTGCGCGCGATCCCGTTCCTGCCGGTGCAGCCGCTCCAGTTCTTTTTCCTGTTCCTTGAGGCGGGCGATCACGCTCTGCATCGAGGCGGCGAGAAAGGCGGATTGGTTCTCGCTCCTGGGACGCGGCGGGGCAAATTCGTTGTGCGCGTCGGAGCCGCGGCGGAGATACTTGCGCAATGAAAACGAGCCGACCGCGACAGCCATCAGCAGCAACACCACAAATGTGACGCCAAGCGCCACCAGTTGCGGCATCGTCAGATTAGCAGCGATGAGTACCACGCAACGATCTCTCCTCCGAAAAACACCGACACCAGCGCTCCCACCGCGAGGAATACCCCAAACGGCAGTTCGTATGTGCTGTCTTTACGGAAGATGAGCACAAACAGCACACCCAGCACACTGCCCGCCAGCGAAGCAACGAACAACGTCAGAAACGTAAGCTTCACGCCGAGAAATGTCCCGGCCAGCGCCATCATCTTCACGTCGCCCAGGCCCATGCCCTCGCGCTCGCGCAAACGAAAATAGCCCTCCGCCACCAACCAGAGCCCGCCGCTGCCGAGGGCGGCGCCGAGCAGCGCGTCGGCCAGTGAGAGCGCCGGCCACGGCGGCGGGAAAGCGAACGCTCTGCGCGCCATCCACAGCGCCGTGCCATCGCCCACCGCGATGAAGAGGCTGAGCGCCAACCCCAGCAGGGCGCCGCCCAGCGTGATCAGATCCGGCAGGATGCGCTCGCGAATGTCGGTGAACACCAGCACCACCATCATGGCGCTGAATGCCGCCCACTTTGCGCCCGCTGGCGTAAGGCCGAAGCGCGTGTAACACGCGAGAAACAGAAACGCGCTGAGGAGTTCAACGGCAGGGTACTGCAGCGAGATTGCCGCGCGGCACGAACGGCAGCGCCCGCGCAGAAAAAGATAGCTGACTACAGGAATGTTGTCGTAAGGCCGGATCGGGGCTTTGCATTTGGGGCACGCCGACGGAGGAAAGGTAATTGCGCGAATCTGCCGCAGCATCGACTGAAATGTGCTGATGCGTTCGTCGGTGACGGCGGCGGGAAGGCGCAGGATACAAACGTTGAGAAAACTGCCAATGAGGAGGCCGAAGAGGAACACCACCAGGGCAGTCGCTGCGTCGGGCACAGGCGAAATGTGACACGGGCAGGGGAATGAAGCAAGGAAGCCGGAAGTGGGCGATAGTTGAGAGTCAATAGGAGGGAACTCAGAACTCAGAACTCAGAAGGCAGAACTCAGAACGGCCTTGAAATTGAAAGGGCGGCCATCGCGAATGGCCGCCCGTTTTTACTTTTGCTCGAAGCAGGCGAACTGCGTTTTGTTGGTTCTTGAGTTCTGAGTTCTGCCTTCTGAGTTCTGCGTTCTGAGTTAGTTGGGACGACGCTTCAGCACCGGCCGATCGTCGTCCTTGTCGTCGGTCTTGGTGTCTTTGTCTTTCTTGGCCTCTTCACGCTCGGTGCGCTTGCGCAGCGTGGGGCGGTTGGGGTCGTCTTCCTGCGCCTTGGAGACGGACTGAATCTGGAAGAGGCGCTGCTTCACCAGATCAAACTCCGATGTGCTGACGATGTACTCGTCGCGCGTGGGCAGAATGGTGGCGATGGTGGTTTGCGCGCTCTGGATGCGCTCGCCGGACGGCGGGTGCGATGAGAAAATCTTGGGAATGCTGCCCGGGCGCTTTTTCTCCTGCGCCTGGATCTTCTCGAAGAAGGCGATGTAAGAGTTGGGGTCGTAGCCGGTCTTGTACATGTACTGCAAGCCGAGGTAGTCCGCCTGCCGCTCGGCGCCGCGCGAAAACGCCAGAAACTGCAGCGGGATGAAGAAATTCAATCCCTGATAGAGTCCGTAGCCGGCCCAGCCGCCCGGCCCGAAGATCATCAGCGGAATCATGGCGAGCTGCGCAATCTGGCCTTTGGTGGCGTTGCAAGTGCCGTGGCGCGCGGTGACGTGCGCGATTTCATGCGCCATCACGCCGGCCATTTCCGCTTCTTCGGTGGCGGCCAGAATCAGCCCGCTATTCACGTAGAAGAAGCCGCCGGGCAGCGCGAAGGCATTGAGCTGGTCGGATTCGATTACTTTGATGGTGAAGGGAACTTTCGCGTCGGAGTTGCGCACCAGCCGCTGGCCCACGCGGTTCACGTATTCGTTCACCACCGGGTCGTCTACGAGCTTGACGGAGCGCTCGATCTCCTGCGCGAATTGCTTGCCCAGCGCAACTTCCTTCTCGAGCCCGTAGAAGTTCAACCCGCAATCCACGTCGCGGTTGCCAATCTGCTCCACGTCGTCCTTGGGTTTCTTCTTCTTGTCCTTATCCTGATCCTGCGCGGAGAGCGGCGCGGAAATCAGGAGGAAACTCAGGAGTATGGCGAAGAGGCGTTTGGTGATCATTGGCTGGTACCTCTCTTCCGCGAGCTTCTCGCGGCACTTTCAACACAACCAGTATACGCCCGCCGCCGGGCGCGTAGCTATCCATTTCTTGGATGTTCCCAGGGGGAAAAGGTTTGCCTTCGGAGGACACCTACCCTCTCGCTTATCCTCACGTCTGACAGCCGGAATTCAGGCACGCATCGCTTGCCACACATGGATAGCGGACAGGCAAGAGTGCCTGTCCTACCCGATGCGTTGACAGCGGCGCGGGTTCTATCTACAGTTGCCATGCCGCGCGAGGGGCTGAGAGCCGAATGTCTGTCCGCCGCATCCTGATTGGTCAAGTGTGGAAAAGGGTTGAAACCGGCGAAACCTTCCTGGTGACCAAGATTTACAACGAAGCGCTGGCCACCTTTGCCGTCATGCGCAAGACCGGTTCGGAAACCGAGGCCCCGCTGCGCGTAAAAGTGACGCACACCGGCGAATCGCAGACCATCCCCGGCTTCGTGTATACGCAGGATTCGGACCAATTTTGAATTGAGTGACTTGGTGGTCGCGCGATTTGGCGATTGCTCTGAGTTTGAGACTACAGTCCCGGCCCTTCCGTTCTGGGTTTATAATGGGATTCGATAGAGCGAGGGTCGCCATGACCATCGAAGAAATGGTGCTCGAAAAGCTGCGGGAGCTACCGCCAGAGAAGCAGAAGGAAGTCCTGGAGTTCGCGGAGTCATTGAAAAAGACAAATGGCCCGCCGAAGTCGCTGCGCAGCCTGGAAGGGCTCTGGGCAGACTTGGACATCAACATCACGGAAGAAGACATCGCGGAAGCCCGTCGCGAAATGTGGGGCAACTTCCCGCGAGACGTTTCCTGATGGCGGCGGTCCTCGATACACACGCAGCAATCTGGTATCTCCGTCCTTCGAGAGAACTGTCGCCCACTGCGCTGCAAGCGATTCGACGCGCTGTCGGCTCAGGCAATCCCATATATGTTTCTGCTATTTCGCTGGTGGAGACGATCTTTCTTGTCGAGAAAGGGCGCTTGCCCCTGGAAGCCTTGCAGCGTCTGGAGGCTGGCCTGAAAGACCATGCCTCGGGCTTAGTCGTGGCGCCGGTTGATGCGGCTGTGGCGGATGGGGTTTACAGAGTCCCTCGCACCGCTGTTCCCGACATGCCCGATCGCATCATCGCTGCTACCGCTCTCCATCTTGGCCTTCCCCTCGTTACCCGCGACCGCCGCCTGCAAGCCGCTGGAATCAAGACCATCTGGTGAAACGGCCTTGGCTTGATCCTGGCGCACGGAGAGTAATCCAACGGACTTTGAACGCAGGCACGGCCAGACGTGCAGCCAGAAGGCTCCTCAGATTTCTGAAAGGACGCTGCTGGAAGCGCCGCTACACGGAACGGACGGGGAGTTTGACGATGTCGTCGATTTGCATGACTTCTTTGACGAGGAAGGGTTCGGCGTATTGCACGCCGATCATTTGGCCGTACCAGCGGGCGATGAGGGCCAT
>JBOGNS010000372.1:0-2661 GCA_050747305.1 Candidatus Acidiferrales bacterium
ATGTCGAGGCGATGCGCTTCCACAAATGCGATGTCGGAAGCCGTGGCGTCCTTGAGCTCGAGGGGCTTGTAGTCGGCGGCGTCGCGCGATTCTTCGAGCCGCCGCTGTAGATCGGCGACGTCCAGACCCAAACCCTCGGCGATGGCCGGCAGATGGCGATCAACTTCTTTTGCGTCGTCGCGCAACAAGAGCACGGCGAAGCCCGGATAGTTATCCACCAGCTTAAAGCCGTTGCGGTCAAACATGCGGCCGCGCGGCGCGGCGATGGGCATGGAGCGGATACGATTGCGGTCCGCCATCTCCTGGTAGCGCTGCGCATCAATGACTTGCAGCTTCCAGTAGCCGGAGAGCATCACCAGGGTGAGGCCGACGATTGTCCACGAAACCGCAGTCAGTTTCCCTGAGGGTAGTTTACGATCGTTCTCAAACCAGTACGCCACGATGAACCCACATTTCCTGCGATCATTGAGAAGCGGCCGGAGCGCGCATCGCCAGCGCGACTTTTCCACAGCCGCAAGTATTTGCACATCCCCGCCTCGACTGAGGCGGCTTGGAACGCCGCGTTAAACTCTTTTCATCACCAGTAGTTAGCCGCTCTCGACCTTTTTCAGTGGCCCCATGCTCTGGCGCGTACAAGCTACCACCTTGCACACTTCGATGGCAAGGCAAGTTGCCCGTTGTGCCAATGACTATCTGAGGTGGAAGGTTGTTGCCTGTCAATAGAACTATGGCATAGGGGCCTGGAAGATTCAGTTAGTTGTTAACACCCATGACCGACTCGGCACGCTCAGGGCGAGTTTTGATGGATTCGTGCGCAAGACCGATGCTAACTTGACAGCCGCCATCGTCGATGCGCGAGCGTCGCTTACACTTTCTGTTGCCAACCGTCCTGCTTGCGGTCGCTCTGTCGCAAGCGTTCCCCCAAGTCGTTCTTGGTCAACCCGAGCCTGTCTCCGAGAAGGGCGGCACGGAAGTTCAGCTTGTGTATGTATGCTGCCGTCAACTGCGAGGCTTCCTTGGCCTGATTTCCTTTCAGAAGCACTGCTTTTTGTTGATTACGCCCGATTTGGGCGAGCGCGGCGAGGTTCATGCTCTCCACAAGAGGGGCGCAGGCGGCGTACCCGAAGAGAATGAACTTAGCGACCTGGTGGGAAATCGAGGCTCGTGTACGCTGGTGAAGGAGTCGGAAACCGAGCAGGAGAAGGTGGAGCAACTCGTGCGTCTCGCCCGCTACGTGCAACGCAACCCGGATGACCCGACATGCCGGTCGTGCGGCTCGAGGTACAGGATGATCCGGCGCAACAGCAACACCTATGCCTCTGACTTGCTGCGCCAAGTAGGCCTCCGGCCGCCACGCAGGTGGTGCGCCCCCGGCTACGGCAGGAAGTAAGGAGCACGCGATGATATTCGCACTGCTGATCCTGGTGCTGAGTCTATCCCTGGCGCCGCAAGCCCAGGATGCCAAACTAAGCCGCATCAAAGAGCTATCGCGCGAAAGGGGCTGGAGTTTTCTGTGCTATGACCGGCTGTTGAACCATGTGCTGTATGTGGAGCGCGGCCGCGTCCAGCAGGTGTTCCCACAGGGTGGCGAGCTCTTTCGCACGGGGCATCACGCGCGCCCGTCGCTGTCTCCCGACGGCGCACGCGTGGTATTTGTGCGCCCGGTTAGCATCACTGAGTCCGACGAAACCATCGTGGTTCACGACCTCGAACGCAACCAGGCCACAGAACTGCTCACGTGGCCTTCCCGTGTGTGGGGGCTGGCGTGGTCTCCGGACGGCGCCGAAATTGCCTTTGTGGCTGATCAAAATTCGCAGACCGGCCTGTTCACCGTGCGGCTGGCAGACCGAAGTGTCACGCAGTGGCCGTCGGAGCGGGAAGTGTCAACCGATGCGGCCCCATCCTGGTCGCCCGACGGGAACGCCATTGCGGTCCAGCGTGACGTGGGCCTCGGCGCTGAGATCGTGATCATGGAACGAGGCGCTGGCGGCGCGCGCCGGCTCGCCCCGGGCCGCTTTCCCGCTTGGTCGCCGAAGGGCGACCGAATCGCCTTCTTGGACCTTGAGGGCAAACGCTGCCTGACGATCAAGCCAGACGGGACGGAGATGGAAGATATCTTTTCCCCGATCCAATTTACCCAGCAACTGACCTCTGGGATCGTGTGGTCGCCTGAGTCCAAGCACCTGATCTTTCACCGGACGCACGGCATAAAAGGGGATTACCGGGTGATCTTTCTTTACGAGCGCCAGCCGGATGAGCGCCGTCGCATCTACACGGGCGAGTCGCTGGAAATTACCGGCTGGGTGAAGAGCCGCTGAGGCCTCGGCCCGGCCATGGTAGTGTTATCTCCTGTACATTCATGTAGTTACGGATACATCACCGAGCGTTGCTTTGCCGTTGCGTTCCGTCGCGCACTCGGCTAGCATTATGGCTCCGCGGCAATGATTCCACCGGTGGGCCAGACGCCGGCGGGATTTCAGCCAGAACCCACCCTTATGCGCGTCGCCCTCTGGCCGGGGCGAAACTAAGGTTTGACCGAGGTTCGTATGCCCGTGAAAATGTCTCCAAAACGCAATCAATACCAGTGCACCATCGAGGTGAATCAGAACGGGAAATACTGCGTTCGCGTACGGGCGTATTACGGCCGTCACGCCTGGGTGC
>JBOGNS010000373.1:0-3188 GCA_050747305.1 Candidatus Acidiferrales bacterium
CCCCCGTTCCAACGCACGCTTCGGGCTTCGCGCTCCCGTGAAGGCGATGCTAGCCCTCGGCATCCGCGTCTGCCTCGGCCTGGAGGATCCATCCGGCAAAGTCACCTACATGGCCGCGGCATTCCCCAGCGCCTGCGGCAAAACGAATCTAGCGATGATGGTTTCGGCGCTCGAGCCGATGGGCTACAAGGTCTGGACCGTCGGCGACGACATCGCCTGGATGCAGATCGCCCCCGACGGCCACCTGCATGCCATCAATCCCGAGGCTGGCTTCTTCGGCGTCGCGCCGGGCACCAGCGCCGCCACCAATCCCAATGTGATGGTGGGCCTCCAGCGCAATTCGCTCTTCACGAACGTCGCACTCACTCCCGCGAACGAGCCGTGGTGGGAAGGCATGGACGAAGCCGCGCCACAAGGCACGGTGGATTGGCAGGGCCGCCACTGGACACCGTCGAAAGGCCACGCGGCGCACGCCAATTCGCGCTACACCACGCCTGCCGCGCAGTGCCCCAGCATCTCGCCGCGCTGGGAAGACCCGGCCGGCGTGCCGATTTCCGCATTCATTTTCGGCGGACGCCGCGCCCGTGTGGCGCCGCTGGTGTATCAATCGCGCGACTGGCAGCACGGCGTGTTTGTGGGCGCGACGATGGCCTCGGAAACCACGGCTGCCGCCACCGGCGCGGTCGGCGTCACGCGCCGCGATCCCATGGCCATGCTTCCCTTTTGCGGCTACAACATGGCCGACTACTTCCGTCACTGGCTCGAGATGGGCAAGCGCATCCCGCATCCGCCGAAAATTTTTCACGTCAATTGGTTTCGCCGCGGGCCTGACAACAAATTCCTCTGGCCCGGCTTCGGCGAAAACGCGCGGGTGCTGAAGTGGATTCTCGAGCGCGTCGAGGGGCGCGGCAAGGCCAGCGAAACACCCATCGGCTACGTGCCCACCGCCGATGCTCTCACGCTGGATGGGCTGAACATTTCGCGCGAAACGATGGATGCCCTGCTGAATGTTGATGCTGCGGACTGGGCGCACGAACTCGACGACACCAGGAAATTCCTCGAAAAATTCGGCCGTCGTCTCCCGCCGGAACTCTGGCAGGAGCACGAGCAACTCGCCGCGCGTCTAAACCGCACCGCAGTAGCCCGGTAGGACAGACCTCCCGGTCTGTCCGCTTTTTTCCTCGCCTCCTTAACTCTACAAAACTCTACAAAATAAAACTCTACAAAGGGTTGCCATCTCGTTGCCCTGTGGCAAAATAATCGCGCTGGTTTTCCCAGTTCGGCGGGCCTGCCCTGGGAGCGGGCCCGCCGGATTTATTTTGAATGTAGCAGCGACCTTTAGGTCGCCACTTCTGCGCCGGGGGACTGATGCGAATTCTTGGCTTCCTTGCAGTGCTGTGCTTCCTACTCACACCAAGCGCGAAGGCTGACGAAGTTTACATGCGCAACGGCGACCGGCTCACCGGCACGGTGGTGCGCATGGAGAAATCCACGCTGGAGCTGAAGAGCGATTACGCCGGCGAGGTCAGAATCCAGTGGCCGGCGGTGGCGCGCGTGGTCGCCAGCGCGCCGCTGCACGTCACCACCGGCGCCGGCCAGATGCTCGCTGGAGCCGTCGTGGTGGCCGCTGATCACGTCGAGGTCACCGCGCCCGGAGCGCAAGCCCTGAGCATCTCGCGCGCGGAAGTTGCCGCCATCCGCAACGCGCAAGCGCAGGCCGACTTCGAGAAAGCGCAGCAGCCGATCCCCAGCGCCGGCATGTTCGACAATTGGTTCGGCGCCGCCGATCTGGGCTTCGCCGCCGCACGCGGCAATGCCGACACCTCCACGCTCAGCGCCAACCTCAACGCCGCTCGCGCCACGGAACGCGACCGCGCCAGCTTCCACTACACGCAGTTGCTCGGCCGCGAAGGCACCACCGGGGTGACCACCACCATCGCCAACACCATCCGCGGCGGCTTGCGCTACGACCGCTTGCTTACCGCCAAGCGTCTGTTCACCTTCGGCTTCGCGGACTTCGAGTTCGACGAGTTGCAGCAACTCGACCTGCGCAGCGTTTACGGCGGCGGCCTGGGCCTGGCACTGAAGCGCACGCCACGCACCCAGTTCGACATTTTCGGCGGCGGCTCCTTCAACAAAGAAGACTTCGCGATTGATCCCACGCGCCGCTCCGGCGAAGTCCTGGCCGGCGAGGAGTTCAGTCACAAGCTGAACGGCAGGCTGACCTTCAGCGAACGGCTGGTGGTTTATCCGAACCTGAGCGAAACCGGTGAATACCGCATCACCTTCGATTCGTCCCTCGGCGGGCAACTGAATTCGTGGCTGGGCTGGCATCTCACCATCAGCGACCGCTATCTCTCCAATCCGGCCACCGGCGCGGAGCGCAACGACCTGTTGCTCACCACCGGCCTGCGCTTCACCTTCGGCAAAACCCGCGAATTCAGCATCGACTCCCGTGCGCCCGACCTCATCAAGCGCCAGTGAGGTTCAGATTTGTGATTATGTGATTTGTGATTTGTGATTTGCGATCTCACGATTTCGTGATTTGTGATCTGCGATTGGATTTGCCGACACAGCCGCCGACTACCATTTCCGGCACGACCACCAATGGTTGTCATTCTGAGAGAGCGGTTTGCTTGTGATCCGAAGGAGCACAAGCAGCGACCGAAGAATCTCAGCGGTAATCTGTCTGCGATTGCTGGCTGACGAGCAGGATGTCAACAGAGCTATTTGTGATTGGTGATTTGATCTGCGATTTTAGATTTGGGACTTCGTGATTGACTTCCTTAACCAGCTCGAACCGGGGAGTTGATCAAGAGTTCTGAGTTCTGAGTTCTGAGTTCTGAGTTCTGAGTTACCATGCGCGCCCCGGCTCGCGCCGCGCGAACCGCACCGCATAAATGCCAAGAATGAACACGCAGAACGCCACCGCCGACCACATCAGCACGCGCGGCGACACGTCGGGATAGATCAACCGTTCAAAATAGTGCACCAGGAAGGATTCGCCGTAGCTCTGCCGCCCCGCGCGCTGCTCCAGCCACTGCTCGGCAATCGTCAGCGGGCACGGCCACCAGAACACTTCGATCAAAATGCCGTACACCAGCGACCCAATGTGCAGCCAACGCAGCGCCGGCCGCCCCCGCGTCCACACCCACCCCAGCATCACCCACCCCAGCCACAGCAGATGC
>JBOGNS010000374.1:0-4989 GCA_050747305.1 Candidatus Acidiferrales bacterium
GGCATAAACCGGCCGTACCGCGTGTGGGGCTACCCGTTCACGCCGCTTTTTTTCCTCACTGCCACTGCCGGCATCCTGGTGGTCTCGTTCATGGGCAGACCCGGCCCCGCGATGTGGGCCATCGCCACGGTGGCCGCAGGCATTCCCGCCTATTGGCTCGTTGCGAAAAAGTAGGACAGGCACTCTTGTTCACCCTGAGGTCGCTACAGGCGACCGAAGGGCCTGTCCGTCTTTCACGATAAGACATCGCTGCTGGTATGGGCTGATTGCAAAACCGGGATGGCGAGCGCGGGCGTTCGCCACTGTGCTGAAGAAAAGCGGACAGGCAAGAGTGCCTGTCCTACCGCTCCGCCAGCCGCACCGAATGATGCCGCATGTATTCGTTCAGGTTTGCGATGCAAAGCAGCAACTCGAGCACTCGTTCGCGCTGCATCCCTATGACCTCGTCCGGGCCGCGCGTCAGCCGCAGCAGCGCAAAATTCACCTGGGAAAAAAGCCACTCCACTTCCGCCGACGTCACCGGTTGATCCTTCGCGCAACGCCCCAGCGCCACTCCGGCCCGCGCCTGTGCCTGCTCGAGAAAATGTTCCACGCACAACCCTTCCGCGCTGAGCGCCGCCGGCACCTGCTCCGGGCACGCGTGTGCTTGGCATCGCATAGGACTGAGCGGCTACCTTTCGACAATACACGCTGCCGCGCAATCGGCAGCCGAGGCAACCTATATCACGACCGTGGATTCGTTGGGAACTGGACGCCTGGTCAGCCGCGGAATTGTGCGACCCTGCGCGTACAGACTTCACGCTTCTACGCGACGGCTGCTTGCAGCGCGGCGGACTTCTTCGCCCATGCGCCCGAGCAGCATCATCGCAACCATCTTCTGATCGGCTAGCCACGACCACCCTGGATGCCCGAAGGTCGCCGGCTTATTGTGCTCGACGAAAAAGTGCCCGATCCACGCAAAAGCATACCCTACGGCCAGTGCCACCAGCACCAACCACCAATTGCGCGTCACAACCGCCGCTGCCAGCAGCGACCAGCCCGCCAGCGTCCCGGCAAAGTGCAGCGCGCGCGTCCCAGGATGGCTGTGCGCCCTCACATACACCGGCCAGAATTCAGCGAAGCTTTGCGGCGTTTCAGACATTCTCGCCTCCAGTTGGCGGCGGCCTGAATCGGCCGGCGCACGCCGGGCAAAGGCGGGTACGGCGCGCGCAAGCCTAACACGAATTGTCGGCTCGTGGCCGAACGTACCAGCAAATCGTTTTCGCTCCCGCCCGGGATGAAGGAGAGGTGGCTTCCCCGGCCAATAGTGGTGCGCAGCGAGGGCCATAGCAAACCCACCAAAGGCGCACCAAAGATACGCGTCGGCTGAGCGCGCAAGCGTCTTGAATGCCATAAGATACAATAAATCACAGGAAGATACGTTATGGCGTTTTAGCGGTGGACTGAAATTCACTTAAGTGATTTATTTTCAGTACGTACAGTACCGTGGAACCTGTCGTGCATTATCTCCGAGTGCCAGTGGGTGATTCATCTCACTTAAATGCTGCAAATCCAACGGAATCACCACTGGGATCGAGCTTCAAGGGGTGGGACAGCAAAAATCCAAAGCAAGTGAACTTACGAGGAGGAATAAGGTGAATAGAACGTTGAAAGCTGTACTGGTCCTAGCCTCAGTCGCCGTGCTTGTGCTGCCGACCGCAGCACAGCGCATCACGGGCAGCGTCACCGGCCAGGTTACTGACCAGTCGGGGGCCGCCGTACCGGGTGCAACGGTAACGGTGCTGAACGAGGCCACCAACGCCAAGCGCACGGTGTCGACCGGTGAAGATGGCGCTTTTGTGGTCGATAACCTCGCGCCGGCGCTTTACAAAGTGACGATCGAAGCCTCCGGCTTCCAGAATTATCAGACCACCGCGACGGTGCGCGTCGGCGTAGCTACGCCGGTGAATGCGCAGATGCAAATCGGCGCAGCCACTTCAACCATCACGGTGGAGAGTGCGGCGATTGCCGTGGATACGCAGCAGAACACCGTCCAGGGCGTTGTTACCGCAGACCGCATCGACGACCTGCCGCTCAATGGCCGCAACTTCCTCTCCCTCGCCCAGCTAGAGCCGGGCGTCCAGATTATTGACGGCGGAAACTTCGACCCCACCAAGAACCAGATGGTCGGCGTCTCGGTGGGCGGGCGCAGCGGCCGCGTCACGCGCATTCAGGTGGATGGCGTGGACATCACCGACGAAGTGGTGGGCACAACCGTAGCCAACATCTCCAACGAGTCCATCCAGGAATTCGGCATCAGCCAGTCCACGCTGGATGTCAGCACCGACATCACCTCCTCCGGCGCGGTCAACATCATCACCCGCAGCGGCAGCAACGACCTGCACGGCTCGGCAGCCTACTTCTGGCGGGACGAGAGTTTCGCGGCGGATTCACGGTTGTTCAAGCCGGATAACAACAAGCCACCGTTTGACCGCGAGATCATCGCAGCGCGCGCCAGCGGGCCGTTCATCCAGGATCGCCTGTATTGGGCTGTGGATTACGAATATAACAATCAGGATCAGCAGCAGGTGGTGACCACGCCACAGTTTCCCCAGTTCACAGGCGCGTTCGGCGTGCCTTTGGACGAGCGCATGACCAGCGGTAAGCTCGACTGGGTGCTCACCGACCGCACCAAGGGCTTTTACCGCTTCCAGCACAGTTATAACTTCGGCGTGACCGGCTTTGGGGGAACCGACCTGGCCAGCTTCGCCAACCAGAACAATACCAACATCCACGTAATTGGCGTTGATTACGGCAGCGCGCGCTGGACCCACTCCGGCCGCTTCAGCTACCTGAACTTCAACAACGCCATCGTGGACTCCAACAGCTCCGCTGGCACACCGACGACGCTTGATCCTGGCGGCAACCCGGTGCTGGTGAATATCACGAGCAACGGCATCAACGCCGGGCCGGATTTGCTGGCCCCGCAGAACACTTTTCAGGACAACAAGCAGTTTAAGTACGACGGCGGTTATTCAGTGGGCCGGCACACTATCCGCTTCGGCTCTACTTACAACAAGATTGACCAAGTGGTCTTCGCCGCCTTTTTCGGCAACGCGCCGCGCATTCGCTCGGCCAACAACGCCACGGGACGCGAGTTCGCCGGCCTGAACCCATTCAGCGCGGGTGGAGCCAGCGATCCGCTCAACTTCCCGGTCAATCAGTTCTTCCTGGGCAACGGCCTCGGATTTTTCACCGATAAGTCGGCGCTGGGGTTCCCCTTCGGCGGTCAGACCAACCACCGTCTGGGCTTCTATGCCATGGACACTTGGAAGGTGACCCCAGACTTCACCCTGAACCTCGGCCTGCGCTACAACTGGAACTCGAACCTCTCGAATCACGACGTGCCTCGCGCCTCGGCCATCTCATTGTTTGATCCCACGCTGGCCGGAACACCGCGGCGCGACAACGACGACTTTGCACCGCAGGCGGGCTTTGCTTGGAACGTAATGGGCAACAATAAGCTCGTCATCCGCGCCGGCGCAGGCATCTACTATGAGACGAACATCCTGAACAGCTTCCTATTCGACGTGGCGGAGAATATCCCGCCAGGCATCGGGCTCAGCTTTATCTCATTTGTTGATGGGGATGGGGTTGTCAACGATCCTGCCGGCGGCCCGCCATTGTTCAACTTCAACACTGACTGCGTTGGTTTGCCGGGGAACAACTGCTTCTTCCAAACGACGCTGCCTTCCGGTAACAACGTGACCGGCGCGGCTCTCGGGCAGGTGATTCCATTCGCTCTCCAGGCCAACCAGTTGTTCCAGTCAGCGGCAGCCGCCCTCGCGGCCAATTTCCCCGCCCCGGGGACGCAGCCAGCTTTCAACGTCAACCTGGATACAAACGGCCACTTCCTGGACACGCAGTATCAAACGCCATACGGCGCCCAGATGAACGTCGGATTCCAGTATGAAGTGCGGTCCGGTTTGGTGCTGGCAGTGGACTACGTTCGCAACCGCGGCGTCCACTTCAATCAGACCCGTGACCGTAACCGCATCGGAGCAGCCGACACGCTCGACGTCGCGGCGGCTCAGGCAGCGATCGCTGGCACCCTGGCAGCTTGCGGTCAACCGACGATCGCTGCGGCAATTGTTGGTTGCCCGAACTTTGCAGGCGGACGGCCGGCCACGATCAATGACTTCGCCTCCCGCGGACTCGGTGCCGGGCCGGGTCTGGCTGTGGACGGCAACAACGCCTTTGGCGGCGAGAACCGCAACTTCCGCGGCATTGGCATTATCGAGCCAATGGGCCTCTCGCTGTATCAGGCCCTCCAGGTGCGCTTGACCGGCAAACTGGGAAGCTGGGGTTGGATACGCAACCTCGATACCAATATCACCTACTCGCTGGGCCGTTTCGAATCGAGCGGCGTGGATCAGGACTTCCCTCCGTCTCCGCGTTCAACGACCGCCCGACCCAGTTCTTCGGCCCTGCCGGCAACGACCGCACCAGCCAGCTCGGCCTGAGCTTCCTGATGGACTTGCCGTGGAACTTTCACGTCAACACGTCATCGGCCATCCGCTCCGCGCTGGCAACCTCTATCTTCCTCGATGCCAGTGGCGGCTCGGGTGAAATCTTCCGCTCCGACGTCGATGGCGACGGCGTCACGCAGGATCCGCTGCCCGGAACCAACCGCGGCGCGTTCAGCCGAAGCGTGAAGGCCAACGACCTGAACGGTATGATCACCAACTTCAACAACACCATGGCCGGCCAGTTGACCCCGGCCGGGTTGGCGTTGGTGCAGGCCGGTCTCTTCACCGAGGCTCAGTTGCAGTCCCTAAACGCAACAATGCAGCCGATTGGGTTGGCGCCGGCGGGCCAGGTGAATAACGATTCGTTCTTCACCACCGACCTGCGGCTCTCCAACTCCATCCGCGTCACCGAGCGCTTCACGGTGGAGCCGTACTTCGAGATCTTCAACGTGTTCAACATCGCGAACTACCAGTCCCTGAC
>JBOGNS010000375.1:0-4030 GCA_050747305.1 Candidatus Acidiferrales bacterium
CCTTCGGGCTGGCGCTCAGGGTAAACCCTTCGGCTCGCTTCGCGCGCCTCTGGGTAAAGGAGCAAAATGAAAGCCGGCATTCATCCCGATTATCACGCAGTGCTGGTGCACTGCGCCTGCGGCCACACCTTCAATACCCGCTCGACCATCAAGGGCGAGCGCATCAACGTGGAAATCTGCTCGAATTGCCATCCCTTCTTCACCGGCAAGCAGAAGCTGATTGACACCGCCGGCCGCGTCGAGCGCTTCCAGCGCAAGTACGCCGGCGTCAAAGAAAAACAGGCGTCGAAGTAATCATCCGCCAACGCGTCGTAGGGGCGGGCCCCCGTGCCCGCCCTTTTCTTTTTTTTGGTCGTCGTACCTCGCCCTGCCGTGCCGCTTCCACCGAGCCACCTTCGTTCGCCGTGATAGAATTCCGCGCAGATGGCCGCGCAGTCGCAAAATTTGGGAACTGCCGCGCCGCAGCCGCTGGTGGAAACGGCGCCGCCGCGCGTGACGCTGCGCAACGCTTTCGCCCACGCCTATGATTCGGCCATCGCCGCCGCGCGTACCTGCTATGCGCCGCGGCTGATCGGTCCCGAAGAAGTCACCGATAAGCAGCGGCTCACCATCGGCGCCGCAACGTTTTACGGCGGGCACCACACCGTGTTTCAGCACGCGCATTTCGAGTTTGGACTGGAGAATATCAGCCGGCAATTCGTGTGGTCGTTCCTGCACGCGCACCCGTTTTATAACTCCGAGCAGCAGTCGCAGCGTTACGTGCGCCTGGACCGCGCGCAGGCTTACGTGCCCCCGGAGGGCCGGCACTTCGGTGTCGCCGAGCGCGCAATCTACGAACGCGCGATCGCGCGCGCGTGGGACTCCTACCGTGAACTGACCGCGCTGCTGCGCCCCGCCGCGCGCGAAATTCTGGCCGACATCTGGCACGTCAGCGCGATGTCGCATCCCAAGCGCGTGAAGAAAGTGGATGCGCAGGCTGAGAAGCGGGCTATCGAAGTCGCGCGGTATGTGCTGCCGGTGGCAGCGTTCACCACCATGGTACACACGCTCTCCGGCATCGTGCTGCACCGGCTGTGGAAGATGCAGGCGGCGTGCGACACGCCCAGCGAATCCCGCGCCGTTGTCGGCGAAATGGTCGCGCGGGTGCGCGAACTCGATCCGCAGTTCTTCGACCGCTTCGACAACCAGCCGCTTGAAGAGTTGCCCGAGTGGAACGGCGCTGCCGATAACGTCGCGGACGCCAAAGGCGGAGGCGCGCGTGACGGCGAAGCCTCCACGCGAGAGTTCGATGCGCAACTTGCGGGTCGCACGTCGAAGCTATTGGATTATTCTTCGCGCGCGGCGCAGGTGATGGCCGACGCGTATCGGGCGGTGGTCGGCGCCACGCGCGACGCCTGCCCTGATCGCGAAGCCATCGATCGCCTGATGAATCCGGCGCGCAATCCCTACCGCTTGCAGACGCTCAACATCGGCGTACACGCGCCCATCATGCGCGCGCTACAACACGCCAACTACACCTTCGCGAAAAAAATCAGCCACACCGCGGATAGCCAGGATCAGCGGCATCGCATGGTGCCCGGCTCGCGCCCGCTGCTCACGCTCACCGATTCGCGCACGCCCGATTACATCGTGCCCATGCTCATTCGCGACAACCCGCGCGCGCGTGAAGTCTACCACCGCGCCATGCACGATGCGTGGGCCGCCAAGAACGCGCTGCTCGACCGCGGCGTGCCAAGCGAGTTTGCGCTTTACCTGCTCCCCAATGCCGCCGCCGTACGCATCGTCGAATCCGGTTCGCTCCTCCACTTGATGCACAAATGGACCATGCGCACCTGCTTCAACGCGCAGGAGGAAATCTACCAGGCCTCGATGGAAGAAATCGCGCAGGTGCGCGACGTGCAGCCGGAGCTGGCGCGCTACCTGGGCCCGCCCTGCCACCTGCGCGCCGGCATTACCACGCCCATCTGCACCGAAGGCTCGCACTTCTGCGGCGTCAAGGTGTGGCTCGACTTCCCCAGCACACCACGCCGAATATGACCCGCCGCGGCAGCATCGCCTACTACCTCGCAGCGGTGGTCTGCGGCAGTTTCTTTCTCTCCGCCAGCTATTACGGCTACTTTTTGTGGATGGGCGCGCCCAGCCGGCACTGGGTCCGCGATTTCCTGTTTATTTACGTGGTCACGATTCCCCTGGCGCTTCTGCCTCAACTGCTGGGTGCATGGACACTGCGGCGTGTGGCGCTTCGCCAGCCGCGACGCCTGTACATCTGGCTGTCGGCTGGTACGGTCATCTGGATCGCGCTGCTTTGGGCGGTGGGCCAGCTTGGGGCTGCGGTGCACGCGGCAAGGGTGTCGCCCGAATGGAGCAACCTCAAGGTCGCGGTGATGTTCGTGCTCGTCGGCCCGATGTACGTCGCGCAGCAGCCGTTGTGGATTCCGCTGCCCGCAGCAGCAGCCACTGCGTGGGTGCTTTATCGTGTGCATCGGGCTTTCGAGGAGCGGGCATGAAGCGCTGGGTGGGCACTCTCTTGTTCTACGTTACCGCGTTTGTGGCCAATGCGGTCCTGCTGCCGCTTACGTTCTGGGTGTATGACCGGGCGCAGCGCGGCGCGAGCGAGCCGGGTGACAGCTACTATGGCATCGTGCAGTTGATTCCGCCGATTCTTACTGCTGTGCCGGTCACGCTCGGCATGTGGTTGCTACGGCGATTGGCGCGCTGGTTTGTTTGGACGCGCTGGTGGCAGTGGCTGCCCGCCGGCACGCTGATCGGGCTGATCACCATCCTAAGCGCCGGGAAACTGGGCCTGAGCGTGGAAAGCGCCTACTTCCCGGCGGAGCGACAATCGCTTAAGGCGGCGCTGATGTTCTTGTTGCTGGGGCCGATGACCTTCACATTCCAGCCGTGGTGGCTGCCGCTGCCGGCGCTCGCAGCGGTTTCCAGCGTGCTGTTTCTGGTGCAGCGCGCGCTGGGCTGGCAGAACGAGGAAGTAAGGAGGTAAGGAGGTCAGGAGGTCAGGAAGCGAGGCAATCAGAAGATGATGAACTGGGGGTGACGACGCGAGGAGAAGGGGCCTGAGGGACGTGAAGGAAGCATCCCCAGTGCCGGGCTGTTTTCGCTTCCCCTATCATGGTCGGTTTGAGGTGCGTTTGACCGCCGCGCAGATTGCGACTATCCTTGAGCCAGGTTGATTTGATGTTTGCCGCTTTCTATTAGCGCCTCCAAGTAGCCCTGATGAAGGGCGACGCGCGGGTTTCCCTATTTTCTATTTTCCCTTTTCTATTTTCTCTCTTTGATCGAGGCTAGTTATGGCTGCTTTGACGCTGTTCGAAAAATTGAATCAGGTGGAGTCGCGTTACGACGATCTGACGCAGCAGATCAGCTCGCCTGAAGTCTTGGCCGACTCCGCCCGCTACCAGAAGCTTGCCAGGCAGCACTCCGAGCTGGCGGAGGTCGTTGACAAGTATCGCGCATGGAAAGAAAACGAGAAGCATCTGGCCGGCGCGAAGCAATTGCTGGCGGAAGCCGGCGACCCTGAAATGAAGCAGATGGCGCATGACGAAACCCGCGCCTGCGAAGCGCGCAAAGAGGCGCTGGAGCGCGAACTCAAGCTGCTGTTGCTGCCGCGAGACCCCAACGATGAGAAGAACGTGATCATCGAAATCCGCGCCGGCACCGGCGGCGAAGAGGCGGCGCTGTTTGCCGCCGAGCTCTTCCGCATGTATTCGCGCTACGCGGAAACGCAGCGCTGGAAGGTGGACGTGCTCAATAGTTCTTACGCCGCCGCGGGCGGGCTGAAAGAAGTCGTCGCGGCGGTGCAGGGACAGAAAGTCTACTCGAAGCTGAAGTACGAATCGGGCGTGCATCGCGTGCAGCGCGTGCCGCAGACGGAGCAGCAGGGCCGCATCCACACTTCGGCGGCCACCGTGGCGGTGATGCCGGAAGCCGATGAAATCGACATCAAGATCGAGCCGTAAGATATCCGCATCGACACGTTCTGCTCCTCCGGCCCGGGCGGGCAATCGGTGAACAC
>JBOGNS010000376.1:0-4127 GCA_050747305.1 Candidatus Acidiferrales bacterium
TCGATGCCGGTGTGCAGGTAGCCGATGTCGGGCTGCGCTTTGATCACCGTTTCGCCGTCGAGTTCGAGCACAACGCGAAGCACGCCGTGGGTGGAGGGGTGCTGCGGCCCCATGTTGAGGACCATGGCTTTGGCGGCGCCGGTGGCGGTTTCGATTTGCGTGGTCATCGTGTCGTGGCGCCGCGTATGCTCTGCGGCGCAGCCTGCCGGCCTAAAGGCCGGAGCTACATTACCTGTATCCCGTCACGGGATAATCTTTGCGCAACGGGTGGCCTTCCCAAGTCTCCGGCATCAGGATGCGCCGCAAATCCGGGTGGCCATCGAAGCGCACGCCGAAGAGGTCGAAGACTTCGCGTTCGTGCCAATCGGCGGTGGGCCACACACTGACGACCGAGGGCACCACGGGATGAGCGCCGTCGGCGCGCACTTTCAGCCGGATGCGGTCGCGCTTTTCGATGGAGACGAGGTGATAGTTGAGCTCGAAGCGCGGCTCGATGGGGAAGCGGTCGACTCCGGTGACGTCAGAAAGCACAGTGAAGCGAAGGTCCGGATCGGTGCGCAGGAAATCCGCAGCGTCGCGCAGATGCTCGCGGGGGACTTCCACGGTGACTTCGCCGCGGAACTCGGCGACTTTCGCGACCCAGGCGGGATTGCGCTGCTGGAGCTTGCGGACGGCCAGTTTCTCTGTTGCTTCAGGTTCGGTCATGGTTGGCGTCTGCGGAGGGCCAGGGCAGTCTCCGAGTGAAATTGGCGCAGCCCGCTCAGCCACCCACAAGCGGGGGCGCCGGGAGGAGCGCTGCGCAAATGAAAACAAAGCGGCAACTTCGCTGCCGCACTCCAAACGTCGGACGCGACCACGGACGACGCAAAAAACCGCACAGGCTGGAAGCCTGTGCTACTTAGGTCCAGTCGAGCGCGCCCGCCTTCCAAAGGTAGATGTATCCGGTGAGCAAGATGAAAATGTACAGCATCATTTCAACGAAGCCGAACAGCTTCAGCTCGCTATACACCATGGCCCACGGGAAAAGGAAGATGGCTTCGACGTCGAACAGGATGAACAGCATGGCCACCAGGTAGAATTTCACGGAAACCGGCTGGCGGGCGTCTCCGGTGGGCCGGATGCCGCATTCATACGGCTCCAGCTTCGCGCGCGTGGGCTTGCGGCTGCCAATGGCCCACGAGAGGAACACAAGCGCGCCTGCCACGATCACTGCCAGCAGGACGTGTAAGAGTAATGGAACGTACGGTGCGAGATAGTTGTTGTCCATCCGGCGAATGCTTATAATAACGGCCCAACAGCTTATGGGTCAAATCGCCGCGGAGGCTTGCAGGCGAGCGAGCGGCTGCGATAGGGGGGAACCCAACCCAACGTGATCTTTGGTTTCAATACGGAAGTGCGCATCGGCAGTAATGTGTTTCATGTGCAGACTGAAGATCTCGGTGCCCAGAAGCATTTGATCGAAACCACCGTCTATATGGGCGGGCGGCTGGTGCATCGTCGCAAGGTCAGCTACGAAGAACTGCTGGAATCCCCCAACTTCAGCGAAACCGACGTGCGCGCGCGGCTCGAAGAACAGCACCGCGACGTGATCGAGGAATTGCGCTCGGGCGCGCTGACGTTTGAGACTCCGGCGATGCCCGCGAAGGCTGCCGCGAAGCCGGAGCCCCCTTCTGCGCCCGCGCCCGTGGCGCCACCCGCCGCGAAGTCCGCTGCTCCGGCGCGGCGGGGCGCTGCACCAGCGGGGACTTCGGCGGCGCATGCGACGGGGGCGCGGCCCGCGAGCGCGCCACAGGCCGAGCCCGCCCCGCCGGCGTTTGCCGCCGCGGGCGGTGACCCTGGGGCAGCGCAATTATTGAATCCGGCCTCGTGGTACGCGGCGGGAACAGCTACGCTGAAAATTGATGTGAAGTCAAAGAACAGCAACGAACCGCTGGCCGACGCGATGCTGCTGGTGTTGATTCAAAGTCCTACCGGGCCGATTACCTTTGCCGCCAAGAGCGATAGCCGCGGCCGGGTGGAGCTGGTGTTCCCGCTGCCCAAGATGGGGCCGGCCGGAGCCGACGTGATCATCCGCACACCCGGCAACAGCGAAGATGAGATTCGCTATTCGCTGAAGCCTTCCTCCAACACAAGATAACTCGCCCGCTCCGTGTTCGCCGCCTACTCGCCGCCGTCGCTTTGAAAAGTCCGCTGATTTGTGTTTACCTGTGATTCCAGGGGATTGTGATGCGCGTGATCATCAATGGCGAAGAAAGGGAAGTATCGCAAGGCGCGACGGTGACGGCGTTGCTCGCGGAGCTCCACCTGCCCGCCGAGCGCGTGGCCATCGAGCGCAACCGCGATATCTTGCCGCGCGCGCAGTGGGCTACCACGCACGTGGAAGCCGGCGACAGTTACGAAGTCGTGCAGCTTGTGGGTGGCGGCTGACGCGCAATTATTTGACAAGGGTTTTTTCTAGGAAGCTTATTCCAGTGCGGCGAGGAACTCTTCCACCGTCAGCCCAGCCCGCCGAATCAAGCTGCGCAATGTGCCCCTTGCAACCTCAAAATGCTCTGGGACGGATAGTGTGGCTGGATGCCCGGCTTTGACGAGGATGACGTGACTGCCGCGCTGCCGGGCAATTTCCCAGCCGAGGCGCGAAAACGCGCGCACGACTTCCTGACCACTGAGAACAGGAAGGCGAGCCATCACACCGGAACTTCTATTTCATGGGTGGCGACCGTTAGCGGCATTCCCCGCTCGGCGCGAACTTCAAGGCAGAGTCCAATGGCCTCTTTGATGTTCTCGAGAGCCTCTTGCTCCGTTTTGCCCTGGCTAATGCAGCCAGGTATGGCGGGACACTCGGCGACGAAAACGCCATCCTCGTCTGGCACGACCGTGACGGTAAGCTTCATAATAGTTGGCTGGAGCAATTATGCCATGCCAGTGCCAAGAAATCATCCCTTCGCATTTCGCAGCCCTGTAGTAGTTACTCCAGCAAATGGCCGAGCTTGGTGCGCTTGGTGCGGAGGTAGGCGCGGGTGCGGCGGGAGGTGCGCGGGCGGCAGGGGACGCGCTCGACCACTTCAATGCCGGCAGCTTCGAGTTGGCGGACTTTTTCCGGATTGTTGGACATGAGACGCACGCGGCGCACGCCCAGCTTGCGCAGCACGGCAGCGGAGAAAGCGTAGTTGCGCGAATCGGCGGCGAAGCCGAGGTGCAGGTTGGCTTCCACGGTATCCATGCCGCGATCCTGCCATTCGTAAGCGCGGAGCTTGTTCATCAGGCCGATGCCGCGGCCCTCCTGCGGGAGATAGAGGAGCAGGCCGGAACGCGCGCGGCCAATCGCCGCGAGGGCCAGCTCGAGTTGCGCGCGGCAATCGCAGCGCTGGCTGCTGAGCACGTCGCCGGTGAGACACTGCGAATGGACGCGCACCAGCGGCGCCTCGCCGGGCTTCAACGCGGCACGGAGCTTCAAGCCCGCGCCGTTCATGCGGCCGCGCGCCAGCACCACGGCGGACTCGTTGGGCCGCGCGCCTTCCACGCCGAGGATGGTGAAGTCGCCGTAGCGGGTGGGCAGGCTGGCCCGCGCCACGATGTGTAGCGATGTTGTGCGCACTCGTGCCACTGGAAATTGGATTATAACATTCGCCGTTCCCCTCAGTGCTCATGTGGCACAGCGGCGTCTGGCTGCCGGTTTCGGGTGAAGAGGGCGGCAAGATGCCGGCGATCCCGGCGCTACGGCTTTACACCTCAGCGCGCTTTGGCTAATGTGGATGGCAGCGCGACATGGAAACACTTTCCTTCGGAAAAGACCTCGTCTTTCTGCTGCTGCTGAAGGTGGGCGTGGCGGCCTCGATGGCCGCGTGGCTGGCGCGCTCGCGCACGCTGCGCCGGGTGCTGTTCACGGAGATTCGCGATAACGACGAAAAGGGCCGCCTGATGCTGTTTCTGATGCCGCCGCTGGCGGTGGGCACGATGCTGCGCCTGGTCGGGTACCCGTTTGCGGATCTCACACTGGAGGGGTCGTTTCTGCTTGGGCTGCTCGGGGGGCGGGTGGTGGGGCCGGTAGGCGGGGCGTTTGTGAGCCTGCCGGCATTCTTCAACGCCGAATGGCTGGCGGCGCCGGTGGCCGCAGCCGCCGGATT
>JBOGNS010000377.1:0-1735 GCA_050747305.1 Candidatus Acidiferrales bacterium
AACTAGGGGTAGGTAAAGAAAACTTTGTCTTCGCCGCGCTCGCGTGCCAGTTTCTCGAAGTGGGCCACGATCAGGTCGCGGCGCTTGAGCAAAGCCTCGATCTCGGCTGGGCCGAGATAGCCCTTCAACTGTTGCTTCACCAGTGCGGGATCGAGCGCGCGCAGGCGCTCGAAGAAGCCGCGCTCGCACGAGGTAAGCTGATCCGGGCGCGGAAGTTTGTCGTCGCGGCGGAAAGCGCGGGTGTGGTCAATCAGCCAGACATTCCAGTCCTTGTCGAGCAAAATATTCCCCTGATTGCGGTCGAAGTTGTAAATCAGGTTGTCCCAAACGTGCATGATGGTCATCTGGCGGTTCCAGCGGATCACTTCCGCGCCCGCAGGCTCGCGCTTTTGTTCGCGGCGCATCTCGTCGGTGACCATGCCTTCCAGCCATAGGGTCAGGCTGCCTGATTTGCCGGCGAAGGTGCGCTTCACCGAGGGCGGGACGTTCTGAACGCCGAGCAGGCGCGCCAGCTCGAAGGCGGCAATCTGGAAGAGGTAGCAATCGCGGAAACTGAGTATGTGCTCGCCGCTGCGAAGCCGGATGTTGCGTTTGTCTTCGTTGACGTCGTGAAAGATGGCGTCAGCGCGAATGCCATCGCGCTCCAGCTCCATTTTGCGAGGCTGCGTGATGCCGCGCTTGGTACCGGTGGCCTTGCCGATGCGCGCGCGGCGCAGAAATTCAAGGGCTTCATCAGCGCTCTGCCACGGCAGAGGCTGGCCATCCGGCCCAATCCAGCGCGGTGTAGGAGCCGCGACAGCCGATGCCTTTGCTGACGCCGGCGCAACCGCCTGCTGCGCGGCAAGCGGCAGCGATGCCAGGGTCAATGCCAGTGCAACTATATAGGGAACCCATCGTGGTCGTGGTGGGAACACGGCAGCCTCGCCCAGAGAATGTGAAGTAAGGATCGGCCTAGCCTAACAAAGCCGCTCGTACGGGACAAGAAAGAAATGGGGTAGGAAGCGCGGTCGGTTGCCCTGTGGTGGAGCCTCCTACCCCTTGCAAGTGATTGCAGCCGTTAAGAGCAAGCTGGCAACCATACCGGCTGTCGCGATGTAAGTGGTTCGTTCCCTTCAATGTGCCGACCTGGACTGCGAAACGCAACTCTTGGCGGTGACCGCGGGTGGGACAGCCGTATTTCGAGAGCGAACACTCCCCGAAATCCGAGCCGCCAGGGAGCGTTTCCATCCATCCACCCGCGTTGCGAGCAAAGCCGGAACACCGTAAGCAACTTCACTGTTACAATACGCGGCGGTCATGGAGCGAGACGAATGCGGCGAACTTCGAGTGCAATCGTGGCTGGCATTTCGCTGCTCACGGTCGTGCTGGTCATGAGCGCGCAATCCGAACGCAGCAGGCAGGCGGCCGAACTGGGCAAAGAACCGCGACCGGGCGCGCGAGAGTTGGGGATTACGCCGGGCGTGTTCGAGCCGGGGGCGCAAAACGCGATCACCGACGTGGCGGGCGTGCGCGTAGGTCATGCGACGGTGGCGCAGGACGAACGTGTGCGCACCGGCGTGACGGCGATTCTTCCGCACGGCAGAAATTTATACCAGGAGAAGGTGGCTGCGGCCATCCACGTCTTCAACGCCTTCGGCAAACTGGTGGGCTCGACGCAGGTGGAGGAGTTGGGCCAGATTGAAACGCCCATCCTGCTGACCAACACCCTCAGTGTGTGGGACGCGGCCGCGGCGAT
>JBOGNS010000378.1:0-4839 GCA_050747305.1 Candidatus Acidiferrales bacterium
CAATTCGGCCCGCGCGACTGGCGCGATTTGCAATTGCTTTCCCAACTGGCGTGGATGGACGAGGAATACCTCGCGCACGATCCCGTGGTAGCTGCGCTTGCGCACAAGGGCGGGAATTTCACCGAGGAAGACAAAGCCGCACTGCGCAGCAAGCAACGCGAACTGCTGGCGCGCGTGCTGCCGGAGTATCGCGCCGCAGCCGATCGCGGCCAGATCGAGCTTTCCACCACGCCCTTCTACCACCCCATCCTGCCGCTGCTGTGCGATAGCGATGTGGCGCGCCTCGCCAACCCGCATTCGCCGCCGGTGCATCCAGCGTTTCGTCATCCGGAGGATGCGCGTGAGCAATTGCGGCGCGCGCGCCAGTATCACCAGCGCATCTTTGGACGGCCGCCGGCGGGATTGTGGCCCTCGGAAGGCTCGGTGTCGGATCAAACGCTCGACCTCGCCGTCGAGCAGGGCTTCGGCTGGTTTGCCGCCGACGAAGGCGTGCTGGGACGGACACTCAACCTCGGCTTTCCGCGCGATGGTGAGGGCGTGCCCGCCAACGCCGCGCGCCTCTACGCTCCGTTGCGCGTGCGTCGCGCCAACGGCGAAATCTGCGGCCTCTTTCGCGACCATGAAATTTCCGACTTGGTGGGCTTCGTCTATAGCCGCATGGACCAGCGCGCCGCCGCGGAAGATTTGCACATGCGCCTGCGCCGCATCGGCGAGCGCGTGCATACCCAAGCGCCGCTCACGGTTTCCGTTATCCTCGACGGGGAAAACGCCTGGGAGTATTACCCCGGCAACGGCCGCCTGTTTCTTCGCGAGTTCTACCGCCGCATTCAGGATGATGCCGACATCCATCCGCTCACCGCGAGCGAAGCGATACACCGCGCGGCGCACATCGAAACTGTCGGCGGCATTTTTCCCGGCTCGTGGATCAATGCGAATTTCGACATCTGGATCGGTCACGCGGAAGACGTACGGGCCTGGCATCTGCTGCGCGAAGCGCGCGACTTCTATGCCGAGGCCGAACGCAAACAGGCTTCCGGCGCCGCCGATGCGCCTGCTGCCATGCAGCTCACGGAAGCCTACGAATCGCTGCTTGCGGCGGAAGGCAGTGACTGGTGCTGGTGGTACGGCCCTGAACACGCTTCCGCCCACGCCGGGCAATTCGATGCGCTCTATCGCCAGCATCTCACCGCGGTGTACGTCGCGCTTGGCGCCAAGCCGCCGGAGTCGCTGGCGCAGCCCATCAAGCAGCCGTTGGTGCGCGCGGTGGTCACGCCTCCCACTTCCGAACTCGACGTGCGCGTGGATGGGCGCGAGACCACCTACTTCGAGTGGATTGGCGCCGGCGCATATTTCGTCGAGCGCCGTTCCGGCGCCATGCATGGTGGCGCCTCTGTGCTCCAGGGATTTCAGTACGGTTTCAATCAGGACAGTTTTTTTCTGCGCGTAGATGTGGCGCCGGAGTTTGTGGCCAGTCACGCTCAGTGCGAGATTGTTGCCAGCCTGCAGTCGAAGGCCGAGCTGCGCATCACGGCGCGTATCGCACGCGATAAACTGGCCGGCTTCGCCGTCGCGCTCGACAAAGGTGAGTCACCGGAAGCTGCCACGCGCGTAACGGTGGCCTTCGCGCGGTTTCTCGAAGTGCGCATCGCCAAGGAATTGTTGCCCGCGTGGCCCATTCCGAGCGTGCGCCTCGGCGTAGCCCTGTGGCGGGCCGGCCTCCCGCTCGACACCCTGCCTTCGGAAGGGCCCGTCGACCTGCCGTTGCGGCTTGACAGTGCCTCCTGAGGCTATCCCGTTGATTAACGTGCAGCAGAAATGCTATGATGAATTCTATGAGACAAGAGCGTCGACAAACCAAGAGCTTTACGATAGAAGCGGGCGTCTTTGCTTACGTGCAGCGAACTCGTGGCCGCTCCTCAGCCAGCGAGCGCGTTAATCAAATGCTGAAGCGCGCCATCCGCAATGAGCGTGCTGCGCAGCTGGAACGTGAAGCGGCCGAGTTTTTTGCCGATCGGCCGTCCGTCGAGCGAAGGGAGCGAAAGGCGTTCCAGCGAGCTGCGCTGCGAGTCCTGGCTAGGGACAAAGCATGAAGAACGTGCCGCCCGGCGATTCGTTCCCGAAGCGGGGGTTCGTCTATTGGGCGCGATTGGATAAGCGCCGGCCTGTGGTTGTACTTTCGGTGAACGCCATCAATCGCCACGCCTTGGATGTGTGCGTGGTTCCGCTGACTAGCGTTGCCCGAAGGCATTTTCGGCTGCGCGTTCCCGTGCAACCGCCGGAAGGCGGCTTGCGCAATTCGTCGTGGGCGAAATGCGACCAAGTGACCACGATCGAAAAGGCACGCCTGCTGCATCCTGCCGCGGGCGTATTGTCTGCGGCGACGATGCGCGGAATCGAGGCCGCCGTCGCGACGTGCTTGGGACTGGACCGAGGCGAGCAAACGACTGGCAAATCGCCGGCAGCCTGAAACACGTGCGCGGTTCACTCCTGACGGAACAGCTTCACCACTAAGTCGCGCGGCTCCAGTCCCACCGGGATCAACGTAAGCAGGCTCTGCGTGCGCGTGCGGATCACCGCCAAATCGTTCGATTCTTCGTTCACCACCAAGAGCAAGTCTTCACCCGGCGTGAGTGCAGAGGCCCCCGGACGCCTGCCAGCGGGAATGGGAGTCTGCACGCGCCGAAATCGCGTGCCCACAGGACGCACCTGCCCCGAAGCGGCGTCAGAAAGATAAAGTGTCCCGTCCGTGCCCAGCGTCCCGTGCGCCGGCCGATTGCCCACCACCAGATTCTCTTTCACTTCATTGGTCCAACTGTCCAAAATTGCGATTCCGTTCAAGCCGGGAGTTGCTGCGTAGATTTCGCCGTCGGAAAGTTTCAGCGTGAAGTCGGTCACGTTTGCGTTGAGCACCAGGTTCGTCAGCAACACTCTGCGCCGCAAGTCAACGATGGAAACCTGGCCGGATGCTGGGGCAGAGACAAAAGCCTTCGCGCCATCCGGCAGGATCAACACATGCTCCGGCTGACCTGCCACCCCGATCGTCGCCAGTTGCTTCAGAGTGAGCGCGTCCAGTAACGTCAGCGTGTTCGCGCCGCGGTTCGCCACCACCAGCATCTTGCCGTCCGGCGTAACACGGGCGCTCCACGGTTCGTGCCCCGTACGCACCGTCGCTACCACGCGCCGCGCGTCGCAATCCAACATACTCACGGTGCCGGCGCGGGACGCTGCCACATACGCCCGCGCGCCAACCGGAGAAAAATCCAGCCCGAAGGCTCCAGCGCCCACGTGAATTCGCGCCACCACTTGACTGGTGGGAGCGTCTACCACCCAAACGTATCCGCCCGCGGTGCTCACGCCCCAAATCTCGTCCCGCGCCGTCTCAAAGCCCAGCGCGAGGCTTTTCCCGTCCGGGCGAATGCGCAGCCCGTTCGGCGCGGGGCCCACACTGATCGCGCCAACGGTGCGCAGCGCGGCGAGGTCCACCACGGTAAGCGTGCCGTCACCGGCATTCGCAACATACGCGTAAAGGCGCAGGTCCGGCTGGAGAAGGGAAGGACGGTGTTCGCGCGCCAGCACCCACGCGCCAAGCCCCGCCACGAGCACGGCAGCGATCAGCAGGCGGAAGTTGAGGTTGAGCTTCATGAGAGGGAACTGATAGCTAGCTGACAGCCCACCGCTTACAGTGGAAGCAAGCAGACACCGCTCGAATGAGAATCACGTAGTCGCCCGAGTCATGTCATCTACTCGCTGCTGAACTGTCGACTGTGGACTGTAAGCTGTGAGCTTCTTAGTTTATCGAGCGATGCAGCACCGCGGCAATTTGCCGCGCTTCGACGATGAGTTGCGCGAATTCATCCGGCAGGATGGACTGCATCCCGTCGGAAAGCGCGCGCTCCGGCTGATGGTGGACTTCGACGAGCAAGCCGTCCGCGCCCACCGCCACCGCGGCGCGCGAAAGCGGCAGCACCTTGTGGCGCTTGCCGGTGCCGTGGCTGGGGTCCACCAGAATCGGCAGGTGGCTGCGCGATTTCACGGCGGGAATCACGGCAAGGTCTAGCGTGTTGCGCGTGAAATCAGAAAAGGTGCGCACGCCGCGTTCGCACAGGATCACATTGTAGTTGCCTTCGGCCATTACGTACTCAGCGGCCATCAGGAATTCATCCAGCGTGGCGGACATGCCGCGCTTCAGCAGCACCGGCTTGCGCGCGCGGCCCGCCTGCTTGAGCAGCGAGAAATTCTGCATGTTGCGCGCGCCGATTTGAATCACGTCGGCATACCGCGCCACCAGCTCCAGGCTTTCGTTATCCACGGCCTCCGTCACGATGCCCAGCCCGAACTCCGCGCGAATCTCGGACAAAATGTGCAGCCCCGGCTCGCCCAGCCCTTGAAAGCTGTAAGGCGAGGTGCGTGGCTTGTACGCGCCACCGCGAAACAGCTTCGAGCCGGCCGCCTTCACCTGGGCGGCCACCGCTCGCGCCTGCTCCGGGTCTTCGATGGCGCACGGGCCGCCGGCAATCGCCACATTGCCGCCGCCGATGGCCACTTCGCCCAGCGGCGTGGCGATGCGCACCACCGTCTCTTCTTCCTTGATGTCGCGGCTCACCAGCTTGTACGGCTTGCTGACCGGAATGCACTCGGCCACGCCCGGCATTTGCTCGAGTACGCCCAATTCCACAGCGCCCTTATTGCCGGTGATGCCGATGGCGGTGCGGATCGAGCCCGGAATCGGGTGCGCCTTCAGCCCAAACGATTCAATTCGCGCGCACACTTGGCGAATCTGCTCTTCGCTGGCGTGCGCTTGCATTACGATCAGCATGGTTCCCCCGGGAGGGTCCGCCG
>JBOGNS010000379.1:0-6922 GCA_050747305.1 Candidatus Acidiferrales bacterium
ACCGCACTTGGGTAAATTCCTCGACATCGAAATGCTGGCCATGCCCGGTGGGCGCGAGCGCACCGAAGAAGAATTTCGCGCGTTATTTGACCGCGCCGGCTTCCGCCTTGCACGCGTCGTGCCCACCAAGAGCCCCATGTCGGTGATCGAAGCGGTGAAGAACTGAGGCAAAGCAAACGCAGATGAACGCAGATGTTCAAAGATGAAAAAGGGAAAATGGAAATTGGAAAATGGAAAAAGGCTTGCTAGATACACGGGCTCAACGGTAGTGGCAGCCCTGCCGTTTTTCCATTTTCCCTTTTCCATTTTCCGTCTTTAGGCGAAGCTGACTTTTACGTCGGCGCGGTCGGCTTCTGCGGCTTGGAACAGGTCGCGGCGGCCGTAGCCCAGCAGGCGCGCGATGAACACGTCGGGGATCACAGCGATGCGGATGTTGTACGTGTTGGTGTCGGAGTTGAAAGCATCACGGCGCGCCGCAATGTCGGACTCAATCTGGCTGATGCGCCCTTGCAACTGCTGGAAATTGGTGTTGGCCTTCAGCTCCGGATAATTTTCAGCGACGGCAAAAAGCGAGCGCAGTGCTCCGGTCAGCAAGTTATCCGCCTGCGCCTTCTCCGTCACCGAGCCGGCATTCATCACGCGCGAGCGCAGCTCGGTGATGCGCTCGAACGTGCCTTGCTCGTGCTTCATGTAGCCTTTGCAGGTGTCGATTAGCTTGGGCAGTTCGTCGTGGCGCTGTTTGAGCAGCACATCAATATTGGCCCACGCGCGGTCAATATTGTTGCGCAGCTCCACCAGCCGGTTATAGACGCCGACAAACCACAGCACCAGCCCGACGAGGATCGCCAGCAGCACAACCAATGCGATAAGACCGGCCATAGCGCCTCCTTATTGGGAGCAGAAAATGGAAAAGGGAAAATGGGAACTGGAAAAATGGTAACTCCGCAGCACCCAATCACGAGGGGTCTGTCCATTTTCCATTTTCCAGCTTCACTGCAACCAGCCGAATTTATAGAGCAAGTATCCGCCGCAGGCGAGGCTGAGCGCTGCGCCGCCAAAAATACTGAGCACTGTTTTACGGCTCAGCTTCGTCAGCAGCTCTTTTTCGCTCGATTCGGCGATGAAGAACCACGGATGATGCTTGCCTTTGCGGATGACGACGCGCTCGTGCTCGTCTTCGACGCCGCGCTGCTCTTCCGCCGAGCCCAGCACGTACACCGGGTCGCCCGGCGCGAGATTCCGCTCCCAAAAGCGCATCTGGCCGTGCGTGCTGATGCCGCGCACCGAGCAAAAATTGTAGAAGAGCGACGGAATGTCGCCGCTGGAATGTCCCGCACCCTTGAGTCGCTCGAGTGTCATGCCCAGCAGCGCGCGCGCGCCGCTAGTGCCATACTCGAGTTCCGCGGGAATGTCGAGTTCCGCGCCGCTCGGATCTACTTTCACGCGGCCCGTAGCGTCCTCCAGGAAAAAGGGAATGCCCTGCTGCTCCTCGCGCACTTTTTCCCAGCGGCTGCGCTTGCCGCGCCGGACGTAGCGCTCGATGCGTATCTGCGACGAGTAGCACGGCAGCTTGCCGATCAGGCTGGGCATGGTTTGCTCGCCGGTGGCGCGGCCCGCCACTTCGCACAGGCCCATAGCGACGGAGCGGCATTTGCTCGTAGGCGTGTTCTCGATCAGGCGCTTATTGCGCAGCACGCGGAAACCGCGAAAAAAGGAAAAAACGCCGAAGCCGGCGCCGACAAAAGCCCAGGTGATGTCGTCGTTGTCGTCGCTCATTTCGCGTGTAGCACAGGCTTTCAGCCTGTGCTGTTGAGACATGCGCTCGCTCGTACGCCGCTGCCGGCACGGATGCTAGCGTGGGCGCACCGCCGATTCAAGCGCGACAGCGCGCGAATTGACACCGGCGATACAGGCGGCATATGTTCAGGCAAGCTCGTCTGGATGCACGCATGAAGAGCCGCTTGCGCACCGCGTTGCTGCTGGGCGCCGTGTTGTTGCCTTCGGGGGTCGGCGCGCAGTTCACCGAAGGCATCAAGATTCACGGCCGCGTGCTCTACGCCAAAACCATGCAGCCGGCGGAAAACGTGATGGTCGAGCTGCTGCGCATGAGCATGATGCAGGAGCGCACGTACACCGATTCGCGTGGCGAGTTCGAGTTCGTCCGCCTGACGATGGCCGAATACGTGCTCCGCATGCGGCATGAAGGGTATCTGCTGGTCGAGCGCACAGTGAATATGAATGTGGAGGTCGGCGGCCGCGGCTCGGTGTTCAATGTCACGCTGATGCTCGAGCCGGACCCCAAGGCCGCGCGGACCGGCGATGCGGTGGGTGCCACCGTGCTCTCGGCGCGCGAACTGCAAATTCCGGAGCCGGCGCGCAAGGAGTTCGACAAAGGCTTGCGCGAGCTGAACGAACGCAACGAAGCGGAACGCAGCGTCCCCCATTTCCAGAAGGCCATCGCGCTGCACGCCGATTACGACGAGGCTTACGTTCAGTTGGCGCTCGCACTTTTCCTGCAAAAGAAGCGCGCCGATTCGCTGCGCACGCTGGCCAAGGCCATCGAAGTGTACCCGCAGAATGCCCGAGCCTTCGCGCTGCTGGGGAAGGTGCTGATCGATACCAATCAGATTGAACCCGGTATCCAGGCGCTGGAGGAAGCGCTGGCGCTGGATGAAACGCAGTGGGGCGCGCACGCCGACCTCGGCAGCGCGCTGCTCTACCGCAAACAGACCGACGCTGCGCTGAAGCACGCGCGTCGCGCGCTGGAATTGAATGACCAAGCGCCGGTGACGCACGTGCTGCTGGCCAGTGTGCTGATGGAGCGCAAAGAACACGCCGAAGCGGTGAAAGTGATGGATGAATTTCTGCGGCGCTTCCCCAATGGCCAGCTTGCGGAGCAGATTCGCCGCCAGCGCGATGAAGCACATAAGCTGGTGCATCGGCAGCCTTCAATTGATGACCGACGATAAAGCATTGCTGCGGCGGTTCGTTCAGTCATTCGAATGCTTTGATAATCTAGAAGCATTTGAGAGCGATCCACATGCCTCCGCGCTCGCGGTAAACGGACTGGATGAACGCGGATTCGGACGATGGCGTCCATCACAGACCACACTTGGTCGCGATTCCCTGGAAGCACTCTACGCGGTGTTGCCGTTCAAATTACCCTCGCTCTACGAGCAACTAATCCTCTCGTATCGGTGGGCGGAGGTCGATCTTGTCGGCTACCGCTTGCTAGCGAATCCCCCAGGCGAGGACTTGTTAGGGTTGTTGGAGGAAATGCGTCGTGATCGCATTATTTTTTCGACGCTCGTTCGTCATGGATATACGCAATTTGCAAAGGGCGAGGACATCGATTACGACCCTGTTTGCTTCGATGGTCGCCGCCGCACAAGGGACAGCGACTGTGCCATTGTGAAGTTGGATCATGAAGGGATTCTTTGCCACGAACGCGTAACGATAGTGAAAGAGTTAGCTCCAAGCTTCCGGGAGCTAGTCAATCAAACCATCGCCGCTCCTCGAAACAAGAAGACAAGCCGGTGAGATACAAGGTCATCGAGCATCCGGCGGACGTGGGATTTATCGCTTATGGGGCGACGCGCGAAGAGCTGTTTGCCAATGCGGCGCACGCCATGATGGCGCTGGCGTGCGACCCGCAGCAGCTCGCGGAGCGCGAGTCGCGTGAGATTGAAGTGAGCGGCGCGGATCTCGAGTCGCTGCTCTACGACTGGCTGGCGGAGATTCTGGCGCTGTCCGACGCGGAGCAGATCTTTTTCCGCCGCGCGGCGGTTCATGTCGTCGAAGCGGGGCGAATGCGCGGCACGGTGTACGGCGAAAAGTACGATAAACAGCGCCATCGCGCGGGCACCTACATCAAGGCGGTGACCTATCACCAGCTCAAGGTTGAACAGAGCGCTGATGCTTGCACAGCGCGTGTCTATTTGGATGTGTGAGATCAAGAAAGGACATTACGGACTCGTAGCGCGAAGTAGCGCTAGGCGTGCTGCGGCGGCGAAGGGCGGAAGCGAGACTGGCGGAAGGCGAACATGGCGACGGCGAGCGAGAGCGCAAGCAGGGCACCGTCGCGCGTCAGCGTTTTAGCGCTAAGGATTTCGCCGGGACCGAAGCAGCCGCAGTCAATGACCAAGCCTTTCATGTAAGCGCGCAGCATCACGACAAAAAACAAGCCGAGTAAGGCTGAGGCCGCGGCGGCGCTCCAACGCAACCCGATTCCCAGCAGCAGCCACAATCCGAGGAAAAGCTCGATGCCGATCACCATGTAAGCAACCGTCTCAGTGACGGAAACCGGCAGAACCTGATACTGGGCGATGGCGATGCCGAAGGCCGCGATGGCCAGTTCATAGCGGAAAAGGTCGAAGGAGAGAACCGTGCCGGGCGGATTATCGAGCTTGGCGTAGACGGCGTAGAGCAGCACGCCCGCAAGCGCCAGCCGGCCCAGCAGCAGGAACCAGCGCAAGGCGGCTGACGTGTGCGTCGGCCTGGCTGTCATGGCCGATGTCATGTCAGGAGTTGTGACAGCCGGCACAGTCACGGTCGGTCCTCGATGCGGTTACTGCTCAGCGAGCATCTGGTCGAGCACGCGGCGCAACAGCGCGTAATTTACGCCGCCGGGCAGTGGCGTGGTGCGACCGCGATGCGTGAGCACGACAGTCGGCGTGGATTGCACGCGGAACAGGCCGCCGCGGCGAATGTCCTTATCGATCGCGTTCTCCACTGTCGCGCTTTTCCAGTTCTGGCGAACTTTGTTCATCTCTGCCGGCGTCAGTGCGGAAGCAACCACGGCTTCCAGCCGCGAGCCGTCGGCGGCCCAGGAGTCCTGATTCAGATAAAGCGCTTCGGCCACTTTCTCAAATTTATCGATCTGCGCGGCGGCGTTGGCATAGCGGGCGGCGTCGCGCGCATGGACGTGCATGGCCAGCGGCATGTCACGGTGGATAAAATAAACCTTGCCGGTGTGAACGTAATCGTTCATCAGCGGACGAATGGCCTCCCCGTAAAGGTTGCGGCAGGCGGGGCACTGGAAATCGCTCCACACCTCCATGGTGATGGGCGCGGTGCGGCTGCCGGCAGACTTGTCGGGTTCCGGGGTGGCGGGAGTGGCAGCAGGCTTCCGCGCCGCGGCCTGACTTTTCGCCCTGGTTTGCGCGCCAGCGCCAAGCGCTACGGACAGCGCGAGCAAGGCCGCCATGGTAGTGAGAATCCCCGCTGAAATTCGCACAGAAGCCTCCTCAAATCGGACGAAGTCCCCAATATTCTACCCAGTTCCCAGCGGAAACCAAGCTAGAAAAATCTAAGATGCAAAGTCGAAGGTAGGGGTTCGCCTGAGCGCAAAGCGAGCAGAGGTACAGGCAGAGAATCCCACCGTAAACCACTACATTATAAAGGGTAACAAAAATCTTGACAATAATACACTCAATTTGTATTCTTGTTGGTGAATGACTTCAAAGCTTGATTAGGTAGCCCGAGCGGTGGCCGACGGCCGCCGCGTCGACAGTTGGGGGAGAAGGAAATGAGCAAGATCATTGGAATTGACCTGGGAACCACCAACTCTGTGGTGGCCGTGATGCAGGGCGGCGAGCCGGTGGTAATCGCCAACCAGGAAGGCGGCCGGACCACGCCGTCGGTGGTGGGCATCACCAAGAGCGGCGAGCGGCTGGTGGGGCAAGTGGCCAAGCGGCAGGCCGTGACCAATCCGGAGAATACGGTTTACTCGATCAAGCGCTTCATGGGACGGCACTACGATGAGGTGCGTGAGGAGGCCGGCCGCGTGCCTTACAAAGTGGTGCGCGGGCCGCACGATGACGCGCGCGTGGAGGTTTCGGGCAAGGCCTATAGCCCGGCGGAGATCTCCGCGATGATCCTTCAAAAGCTGAAGAGCGCGGCCGAGGATTTTCTCGGGGAGAAGGTCAGCAAAGCGGTGATCACCGTGCCGGCGTACTTCAACGACAGCCAGCGGCAAGCCACCAAGCAGGCCGGCGAAATCGCCGGGCTGGAAGTGTTGCGCATCATCAATGAACCAACGGCCGCCGCACTGGCGTATGGGTTGGACAAGAAGAAGGACGAAACCATCGCCGTGTATGACCTCGGCGGCGGCACCTTCGACATTTCCATTCTGGAAGTCGGCGAAGGCGTGGTGGAAGTGAAGGCCACCGCCGGCGATACGCACCTGGGCGGCGACGACATCGACCAGCGCATCGTCGAGCACCTGATAGCCGAGTTCAAGAAGGATCAGGGCATCGATATCAGTAAGGACCGGATGGCGATCCAGCGGCTGAAAGAGGCCGCGGAAAAGGCCAAGATCGAGCTTTCGCAGACCCCGCAGACCGACGTCAACCTTCCGTTTATCACTGCCGATGCGTCCGGCCCGAAGCACATGCAGATTCCGCTCACGCGGGCCAAGCTCGAGCAACTGATGGAAGACATCTTGCAGCGCACCGTCGGCCCGGTGAAGCAAGCCATGCAGGATGCCGGCCTGACCAACGACAAGATTGATGAGGTGGTGCTGGTGGGCGGCTCCACGCGCATTCCGCGCGTGCAACAGATTGTGAAAGATTTGTTCGGCGGCAAAGAGCCGCACAAAGGCGTGAACCCGGACGAAGTGGTGGCCGTGGGCGCAGCGATTCAGGGTGGCGTGCTGGGCGGCGAGGTGAAAGACATCCTGCTGCTCGACGTGACGCCGCTGTCGCTGGGCGTGGAAACGCTGGGCGGCGTGATGACCGCGTTGATCACGCGCAACACCACGATTCCCACGCGTAAGAGCGAGATCTTCTCCACCGCGGCCGATAACCAAACCTCCGTCGAGATTCACGTGTTGCAGGGCGAGCGGCCGCTGGCGCGCGATAACCGCACGCTGGGCAAATTCCATTTGATCGGCATCCCGCCGGCGCCGCGCGGCGTGCCGCAG